>JACOVM010000084.1 GCA_016177345.1 Candidatus Woesearchaeota archaeon
GTTCTACGCTTGCTGCCTAACCGTATACTCCCCCAATTTTTCTATCTCCTTTTTGAGCGTTGCTGCTGAAACATTTGCATTGTGCTCAATCACTGCAATCCCTGCTTTGTAATCAACTTTACAGGACTGCACTCCATGTATATCCGAACAAGCATCCTCAATAAGCACCTTGCAGCTCGTACAGTGCATGCCTTTAATGGTAAATGTTGTTTTCATTGGTAATACTCTCCCTTTGTTATGCAGTCACCACAAACTCTCCCATCCGTGATCCCATGCTGCACGTGAACGGAAATGTCCCTTCCTCTGTGGGGGTAAACTTGAGAACAGTTTTGCCGAGCGTGAGCGCGTGCGCAACGCCATACTTTGGAATAACCATAGTTCCCATGCAGCCGCCAAGCTTTATCTTGGCATCAATTTCCAACTCAACAGGAACTCCTTTCTTTATGGTGTAATGGTTTGGGAAGAAGCCTTTTTCCTTGGATATTTCCATAGACAGTTTTTGAACATTACATTCCTGGTATTCTGGGTTGCAGCCAGCATCTTGATTTTGAACAGTGAACACCTCTTTATTAACATCTTTATTATTATCATTGTCACTATCGCCATCATTACCGACAGCATTGTTTTGGCTGTTTTGGTTTTGTTTTGGCACAACAAAAAATGCAGCGCCAGGCGTTGTCATTCCCATGGTGCAGGAAAATGGAATTGTGCCTTGCTTTTGTGGAGTGAACGTCACTGTCTTAACAGAGTCTTTTGGCAGGAATTCCGTAACTCCAATCGATGGGGCGGTGATGACTTGTGCGCAGCCTTGAGCCTGCCGGCCATCGATGCGCCACTCTACAGGAATCCCTTCCATAACAGTAAATTGATGTGGATAATACCCAAGTCCCCTCACACTCATGTCAACGACCTGCTTTCCACCAATCATTTTTACGTTCGGATCGAGAGGCTGGAAGCCCTGGTTGTTGCCATTGCTGTTTCCATTGTCAATGGCTGCAGTGGAATACGGGCTTATGGCTTTGAGATTAATATTCGTGTTGGTCAACCCGGTCAGGGCAACGCCGCTGGGGATGTTCATAATCCCCAGGATAATGACAAGGACAGCAGAGAACGTGATAAAGTGCCGGTGAATAGCGCCTTTGGTGAAGCTGGAAAACGCGCCAATAGCCGCGAGAGAGGGAAGTGTTCCCAATGAAAAGGCAAGCATGGTCAGCGCCCCAGTCATTATGTCTCCTTTGCTGAGAACATAGAGTTGAAGCGCTTGAGTAAATCCGCAAGGCAGAAAGAACGTTGATGCGCCGAACAAGAATGACGCTTTCTGGTTTGGTTCTGAGGAAGCGTGGCTTGCATCGTACAGCTTATGGGCAATGCTCTTTGGCAGCTTGACGTGAAATTTGTTTAGCCATGGGAATATGTGAAGGAGTTGAAGCCCAATGAGGACCATGAGGACAGCGGCAGCAATCATGATAATTCCAGTTACCTTTGAAGAGATCGTCAGTGTTGAGCCGAGAGCCCCAATTGCCCCGCCTAAGATCGTATACGAAGCGATTCTTCCAATATTAAACGAGATGTGGGGCTTGAATCGCTGCCATCCTGTCAGATTTGGATATTTTTCATTATACTTGTTTGCCACGGCAAGGAGAAGCCCTCCGGCGACAGCAAGGCAGGTAGAGGTTGCTGCGACCAGCCCAATAATAAAGACAAAGCCATATCCCATTGTTTCGGTAATGCTAAAACTACTGGGAAGGAGGTCGACCTGTTTGAGAATAAGATAAAGCCCTGCGATAAGAAGAAAGACGGCGCCGATTTCTGCAAACCTTCGCTTATTCATGTCAATAAAAGGCCTGAAGGGTGTAGTTTGAGAGCTCGTTCCCTCTTGCTGTTCGCTGAGAGTATATCCTTTCTCTTGGATTACTGCCTGAAGATCATTAATGGTGACATTATCTTCGCACTGAACCTTTGCTTCTTCTGTTGACCTGCTGACATTGACATGATGAACGCCAGGAACGTTGCGCAGTTTTCGCTCGATAAGCACTTCACAGCTTGCGCACGTCATCCCTTGAACGTGGAAGTTTAGTTTTTTCATGAATGATCACGTATACCTGTTATATATTCTTTATTTTTTTGTTATTTTTATTTTGTTATCTGCTATCTTTATATCGCCTTTGTTTTGTGATCCCTAATAATCACTTACCTCTTACCTTAATCACATGGTCTATTATAGTCTATAAGTCTATAGCCAACTGAAACAGGTTATTAATCTTTCCTGAAACTAGTTTCAAACTCTTTAATTCCGGGCCATCAATGTTGTCCATTAAAGCTTTTTGTGCCGCAAGAGGATGGAATTGGTCACGACGCTGACGGAGCTTAGTGCCATGGCTGCTCCGGCAAGCATGGGGTTGAGCAGCCATCCTGTAATCGGGTAGAGGATGCCTGCTGCAACAGGGATGCCAAGGATGTTGTAGATAAGCGCCCAGAACATGTTCTGGCGTATTTTTCGCATCGTCAACCTGCTGAGCAGGATCGCTTTTGGAACATCAAGGAGGCTGTTCTTCATCAGCACAATATTCCCTGTTTCCATGGCAACGTCTGTTCCAGATCCCATAGCAATCCCAATATCTGCTTGCGCGAGGGCCGGCGCGTCATTAATGCCATCTCCAACCATGGCAACTTTTCCCGTGCGCTGAAGCTGCTTGACGTATCCAGCTTTTTGGTCTGGCAGGACTTCAGCAAAGAACTTTTCAATTCCAGCCTTTTTCGCAATAGCGGCTGCTGTTCGCATGTTGTCTCCAGTAATCATATAAGTAGTAACGCCCATGCGCTGCAGAAGCCTGACTGCTGCAGGTGATGTTTCTTTGATCTGGTCTGCAACCCCTATCGCCCCTATAAGTACGTTTTTCTGCGCTATCAGCATGACTGTTTTTCCATCATTTTCCAACTGTTGGATGGTTTGTTCCCATGACGCTGTTGAAACACGCTGCTTCTCCATGAGCTTTCTATTTCCAATGTGATACTGCTTTCGTTGAATCACTGCGGTAACGCCAAATCCGGGTATGGCATGGAATCCTGTCAGCTTTTGGAGGTTGATATTATTTGCTTTCGCGTGAGCTGTTATCGCATCAGCAAGGGGGTGTTCTGACTGTGCCTCGATGCTTGCTGCAATGCTCAGGAGGTCTTTTTCTTTAATTTTTGGAGATGGAATCATATCGGTGACAACAGGCTTTCCAGTCGTGATCGTTCCTGTCTTATCAAAGATGACATAGCGCAGCTTGTGGGCTGTTTCCAACGAGTCTCCACCTTTAATGAGGATGCCGTTGGCTGCTCCTTTTCCTGTTCCAACCATGATCGCAGTTGGCGTGGCAAGGCCGAGAGCGCACGGGCAGGCAATGACTAAGACCGCGACTGCCGTGAGAAGCGAGAATTCTGTTTCAGCTCCTGAAAGCGACCAGAGCAGATAGGTGATGGCCGCAATTCCGATCACGATTGGGACAAAAAATGAGGAGATGTGGTCGGCAAATCGCTGGATTGGCGCTTTTTTTGTTTGTGCTTCTTCAATAAGCCTAATGATTCTGGCAAGTGTTGTTTCGCTGCCGACTTTTGTTGCTTTCATCATGAAGCTGCCATGCTTGTTGATGGTTGAGCCAATAATTGTATCCCCCTTTTTCTTTTCTACTGGAATGCTTTCGCCAGTGACCATGCTTTCGTCAATGGAAGAATACCCGTCAATGATCTCTCCATCGACAGGGATTTTTTCTCCTGGCTTGACGCGGAGAAGGTCGCCAACAATGACTTTTTCGATCGGAATTTCAATTTCTTTGCCGTCACGGATCACAATAGCGGTTTTTGCACCGATCCTCATGAGCTTGGTGATAGCTTCACTTGTTTTTCCCTTTGCTACTGCCTCCAGGTATTTTCCGAGGAGAATAAACGTGATGAGGATGGCAGAGATTTCAAAATATTGATGGCCTTCTCCGGAAAGGACGGAATACACTGAGTAAAAATAGGCAGCGCTTGTTCCGATGGAGATAAGGCTGTCCATGTTTGCCGTGCCATTCTTCAGCGCAGCCCAGGTTCCTGCATAGAACGGCCAGCCAATATAAAACTGGACTGGCGTTGTCAATATCCATAATACATATTCTTTGATGGGAAGAACGCTTTCTGGAATAAGCATGCTGATGAGAAGTGCCGGAAAGCTAAAGGCAGCGCTGATGATCACTCGCTGCCGCAGTGCTCTTAATTCTGCTTTTCGCATTGCCGCTTCTCGGGCGTAGCCGTCAGCCTGCCCTGTCCCATCATCTTTGAGCACTGCAGCGCGATAGCCCTTGCTGGCAACAGCAGCAATCAAGGCTTGCTCATTCGCCATTGTTTCGTCGTATTCTACCGCTGCTTTTTCAGTGGAGTAATTGACGATAGCGTTCGTTACTCCGGGAACTTTTGTAAGCGCCCTGGTAAGAATGCCGGCGCAGCTTGCGCAGTGCATTCCGCTTATTTTCAACATTGCTTTTGTCGTTGCCATAATCTCACGTTATCACTTGTTCCTTTTGTTGTTTATTTCTTTTGCCGCTCATAGTAATATAGTAATGAATTCATAGCGATGAGCTAATGATGATAAACTATGGGTAATAAACTATTTTTTTTGACTGCCGTTGTGCTTCCCGTTGTGTTTCTTCGAGGATTTTACAGCAGTATTGCTTCATGTGGCTGTCAATTAGGTCAAGCAGGGGCTTGATGGTTTTTTCGTTGACAGAGTAGTATCGGTACTTCCCTTTTTTTTCTGCAAATACCATTCCGTGATGCTCAAGAGTTTTTAGGTTGTGGGAGATCATGCTCTGCTCAAATCCAGTTTCTCGGCAGAGTTCCGTCACATTTTTTTGGCCGTCGCGAAGAACATTCATGATGGTTAATCTGTTCTTGTTTGCCAGCGTTCCGAAAAATAAGGGATATGCTGAGCCAAGTTTTTGTCTGTTATATGATACCATTTTCATATGAAAAATTGTTCATATATTTAAAGGTTACGGAAAAATGGAGTGAAATAGGTATTTTATCTCTTGTTTAATTATTTTAGCGTTTAATCATTTTACCAGGTAATAAACAGAAGATAATGAAATCCCGCCACGACCTTCGGCCGGGCGGGAACGTGCTGAAGTGGCGTAACCGTTATCGATTAGAGGATCATGTCCTTTTTTTGCGCTCCTCAATAATGTGGAGCGCAAAAAAAGGACTCGAAGAGAAACAGCTGTACGGTTACGCCTATCCGTCGTCGTTCACGGCTACGCCGTGATCATTTTATTAGATTTATTCGTATTTACTTGATGGATACTTGTTGAAAGCCTTTGTCCAAAACCACAATATTTATATAACTGCAAGCCCCAAATTTTATAATAAGATTATAATAAGATAATTACTGTGCAAAATCATTTAGGATCACTTTAAAATCACTATAACTTATAAAATAACTTAGAATCACTATAAAAAGAAAAAGAGTTGACATTCATGGCAGCTGAAGCAACGGCATCTATTGTTATCTTTCCAGCCCTTGTGATGGGGATTATCATCGGGCTTATCGAGCTATTCTTTGTTCACAGTGATGAGCAGGGAATGGGCTGGCTGACGCATGGGCTCCATGGTGTTGTTGCCGCTATGATCTTCGTTTTCATAAGCATGAACATTGGCCCAGTGTCAAGGATGGTCGGATACCCCTTGGAAGAAAGCTTTGCCATCAATCTTGGCGTGAGAATTCTTCTCGGAATTATTGCAACGATAAAGGTTAAGGCTGCTGCTGCTATTGCTGGAAAAGCATCTGGCATTGGTGAAAAGCTCTGGCATGCCCTTGCGGTAGGCGCACTTATCGCAGCAGCCCCGTATGTATGGCCATTTATTGATCCGCTCCTGCCGGCATTTTTAAAGTTTTAATTTAAAGTTTTAAGTATGTTAAGTTTAAGTTATGTTTTATGTTAGGTTATGAAATGCTTTTACCTTTATTTCCCCTATTCCAATTTATTTTCCTTTTCTTTTCCTCTTTTTCCCCAGGGTCTTCTTCTGCTTAGCTTTCTCTTGTTTTCTCTCGTTTCTTAAAGAAAATATTTATAAATGAACACTTCTTGAACTGTTGTTACGAAAGCATATATCGGGTATTCCACCGGGATCCCATAGAGGTGCATGGATGCTGAAGAAAGAGAGTAGGCTCATTATCGTGCTTATCAGTTTTTTCTCATTGCTCGCAGGCTCGGTTACCGCTCTTGACCCCTTTGCATCTATGATCAAATTCCTTTCTCCTGTTGTTACCTTTCTGAGCAGGCTCGACCTTACGAAGATAGGCAGCGATCCGTTCACAACTAATTTTGTGCTGGTTGCCATGGCAGTGCTTACCTTTATCGTCACGTACCATGAGCTGAGCACACGGGATAGAACGAGGGGAATGACTCAGGGAAGCAGAATTTCTATTTCGATCATCCTGTCCTTGTTCATCTTTGGAATCCCTAAAGCCCTGCTTGCCTTGTTCGGCAGCACCGTAATCATGCTTGTCACCATCCTTATTATTGGGGGTATTGTCTACATCGCATATTCCATCGGGCGCTGGGTGTGGTCGTCGACGAGCCATCCAGCATGGCAGAGAATTATCACGGGATTGTTCCTTATTTTTCTGGCATGGCTTGCTGGCCTCTTGTTTGAGAACCCTATTCAGCTTTGGCAGTCTGGCATGGAATTTCTCTCCTTCCTTTTAGCGCTCGCCTATGTTATAGGGTTTATCCTCTTGATCTCCGGCATTGTGATGGGCCTTTCACGCCATGGGCAGGGGGGTCATGGTGGCGGAGGCCATGGTGGCGGCGGTGGGGGTGGCGGGGGCGGCTTGCCTGTAGAGCCATTTCCAAACCTTGATGAGCTTGATCGCGCTGGGCGAGAAGGGGCTGCCAATGTCGACCAAGAAGGCAGGTTTGGCCAGATTGAAGACCAATTAAACAATGCCCAACAACAGCTTGACCAGCATGAGGCGCAGATTGACGAGCTGGAGCGCCAGGCTGCAGAGCGTGGTGAGCAAATCGCGGGCAATCAAGCGCAAATCCTTGAACAGCTACAACGGCATGGCGAAGAATTTGCTCGTATGCGAGAAGAGCTTCAGCGCCTCGAGCGGGAATATCGCCAACAGCTAGAGCAATTCCGCAACGAGATGCAGCGCCAAATTAATGAGATGGCAACAAGAGACCAGGAAGGTGCTCGCCGTCTTCTTGAAGAGGCACGGGCAGAATACGAGCGGCGCAGGCAGGCCTATGAACAGCAGCTTCAAGCCCTTCGGCAGCAAGTTGCCGAGTTAGAGCAGAGGATGCAGCGAGTCAGCAATCAATTCATGGATTATGTACGGTCCCAGCAGGAAAGTGATCAGGCTCTTGCAACCCTCCTCCAAGAAAAGATGAAAACAGAAACAAGAACCTCTGACGTCCTTAATCAGCTCACTCAGACGATAGATAATTGGGCCAAGGCAGCAGAGGGAGCGAAAAAAAGTGGCGTGCCTGGCGCTGAAGAAACAGAAGACATCGAAAAGACAGAACGAAAAGTCGTCAAAGGCAGGCGCCGTGGAGAGAAACAAGAATACAAGATCAACATCAAGCTCTTGCGCCAGCTTCGAAAGGCACTCGACGAAGATAAGGTCGAGCTCGAGCTTTCCCGAGAGCTTATTGAATGCTTAAACCCGGAAAATATTGCTCATGACAATAAAGAATACCGCCAGCACGTTCAGGCGATCACGAAATCCCTCCTCGGTGAATATAAAAAAAGTATCAAATACCATCACCTCATGAAAAACCTTTACGACAAAGGAAAGAAGGCATTTGAGCGAGACCGAAAAACACCGTATACACTGAAGGACCTCCAGGATGCCGCTAATAGATCCTTGGAAAAACAAAAAAAGATGGTGAAGCGAGCAGCATGAGCAGAAGCGTACAGGGAACTTCTCGTGGAATCTTGTTATGGCTCTTGTTCCTCTTCACTAGTGCCCTTGCTGTTGTTCCGGTCTCCGCAATAGGCATGTTTAACAATATCCGGACTATTTTTGAGACTGTTTTTCTTGGATCCTATTTTCAGGCAAACGTTGTTCTCTGGATGAAGTTCCTGCTGTTTTGGCTGTTGTTCACGGTCTTATTTTTTGTCGCTCAAACGCGCATCTTTACTGAGAGAAGAAATATCGCTATTGTTGTTGCATTCATTGTTTCCTTCATCGGCGTTATCCCAATGCCTGATGAGTGGGTGCTGACGCTCTTTACGGTATGGAATGGCATGATTGGCATTATTCTCGTTGTTGTCCCATTAATCGGCGTCGTGTACATTGTCCACAATGTTTTCGACCAGCCACGCCGCCTTGATTACATGCTCAAGGCAGTGTTTTACTACATTCTTGCAGCTGCTATTTATCGATTATGGGTGACGTCAACGACAGCCGGAGGGCCAATTGCAAGCATCGGAGGGTTTCAGGATGCTGCTGAGCTCGCCTATATGGTTTGTCTTCTTATCATGTTCATCAATATCTTTCGCGCGATTGTTGGAGGGCCAAACGAACAAGGCCCTGGGCCTCAGGCAGCTCCCGGTCACGCCCCAGGCCATGCCCCTCCCCAAGCACCAGGTCAGCATCCTCAACATCCGGGGCAGCAGCCTCAGCCACCTGGCCAACAGCCCCAGCCTCCAGGACAGCCGCCTGGCCCGCCAACTCTTACTCCACAACAGATAGCCTTGCTTGAGCAATGGTTTCAGCAGGCTATGAATCAGTTAGGTGGGCAAATTGCGCAGTACCAGCAGGATTACACTGCCTTTGAGGCTGCCATGAGAAATGTTCGCGTCGCTGCCGACATCACTCCCCAGCATCACCA
Source organism: Candidatus Woesearchaeota archaeon (assembly GCA_016177345.1). GTDB lineage: Archaea > Nanobdellota > Nanobdellia > Woesearchaeales > UBA12501 > JACPCA01. The sequence continues at coordinate 8,859 of JACOVM010000084.1, forward strand.
GCTTGCTGCTCTCCTTGACAGAAATGCAACCAGAATCACGAATAACTTTCGGCTGATTGCAAATTACCCCCACTTTCATTTCCTCTCACAGCAAAGCCAGCAAACTTTTGCTAACGCAATTCAGCAATGGACTCAATTGTACGTTCAGTTTGCTAATCTCCGCTTGCGAATGAGAAATAACACGGGGGTGGTGATCTAAATGGTTGCTTCATCTGTACCCCAAGCATACGCACCAATGATCGCAAATCTGAAAATGCTTCGAGATACGCTAAGCGGTCTTGGCGCCAAGAAATTTGCCAGTGACCTCAAGACAGTCATCAATGCCCTGCAAGGTGCTGAGCCTTTGCCACCACCAGATCAAGAGGCTTGGAAGAACCTTCTTGCTGCATTCCAACAAGAAGAAAAGCTCCTGGAGCTTCTTGTTCAGGAAGTGAAGCGCATTGCCACGTTTGAGCTTTCGAAGAAGCAGCAGGCTTTTGCCCAACTTCTCATGCCGCTTACTGCTGCGTACAACAAAAATCTAGACCTTGCTGTCGAGGGCAAAAAGCTCAAGGAGCTCTGCGCTAAAATGATTATGCCCTTCCTTCGTGATTTAATCAGTGTGTTTCAACCTTATCCTGACATGGACAAGCCACGCAATGACCTTGCGCAGCTTCACCAGGCGAGTATGGAAGCCCTTGCCATGGTCATGGACGACATGAATGGCATTCTTGGCAAGGACCCCATGCAGTCATTGGCAACAGTTTTTCGCCATCTTCAAGCACAGCAGAAAGGCATGGAGCATTTCATCCAATCAGGCAGCCTTATTGCTCAGTCAATTCAACAAGACTTCCTTCCGGCTTTTGCAAAAGCAGCAGAGGCTGTTCAAGAAATTCAAGAAAGCATTGAGAGAAATGATCGTGCCTCTTTTGGCAAGGCCTTGGCTAAGGCTGAAAGTACAACACAGCCGGCTCTTGTTGATGGATTGCATCAGATTGAAGGGGCGGTCCAGCAAGAATACCAAGACATGGTATCATATCATGACCAGCTTCGAAAGGATCGCGGCGTGATAGAGAAAATTAATAAAGCCTGGGCATCTATTCAAAAAACGAATTCATGAATTCATAAAACAAATTTATAAAACAGATTCATAAAGCAGAGGATCACGATGAACATTCAGCTCTTCAAAAAACCACTGAACTGCACGATCATTGAGGGATTTCCGGGGTTCGGCCTTATTGGCACGATAACAACAGAGTTTCTTCTTGATACCCTCCATGCTGAGCTGATCGGCACTATCCGTGATGATCATGTTCCAAGCATGGTTGCGATTCATGAAGGAAAAGTAGTTCACCCCATCGGCATTTTTTACAGCAAAAAAGAAAACCTGGTTATCGTTCATATCATTGCCAGCCTGCGCGGCGTCGAATGGAAGCTCGCTGATGCTATTGTTGAGATTGCCCAAAAGCTTAAAGCAAAAGAGATCATTAGCCTTGAAGGCGTTGCATCGCAGTCTCAGGATGCTCCAAAGTGCTTTTACTATGCATCAAGCCAACAAAATGCGGGCCGCTTTAAAAAAGTTGGCGTCAATCCGTTAAAGGAAGGAATTATTATCGGTGTTACAGGAGCGCTTCTGGTTGAAGACCAGGTTCCGGTCTCCTGCATTTTTGCAGAAACCCACTCTGGCCTGCCAGACAGCAAGGCAGCCGCAGATATTATTAAAGTTCTTGATGCATACCTTAATCTCAAGCTCGATCCAAAGCCTCTCTTAGAGCAGGCAGAGAAGTTCGAGCAAAAGATCAAAGGTATTATGGAGAAGGGGAAAGAGGCGACCGTGGAAGAGGAAAAGAAGAGATTGAGTTATGTGGGATAAGCTAGCATTATATTATTTGTTGTTTCTGTTTTCTTTTACTGTTCAGGTGTGAGGTATTCTTTCAAGAAGGTATACATTTATCATTTTAAATAATAAATCTTTTAAATA
>JACOVM010000066.1 GCA_016177345.1 Candidatus Woesearchaeota archaeon
AAAAATAACAATATTTATATAGTAGACTACACTAAATTAGTGTACGGAATAGTATATTAATATTCGAGAGGCTCTACAGATGGGGAAAAGAGGTGTTTTAATTGGTGCAACGGCACTTGTAGTGTCTGTCCTTCTTTTGTTGATGGTTGCAGCTCAGCATAGTGCCGTCGTAACCCTTTCCTCCCTTTCAATGTACGAAACAACAACAGCGCCGTTTAACGTTTCCATCAATAATTTTGGGAGTCAAGATTCAATTAACCTGGTTACAGCCCAGCTTGGTGGGTTTACGGTCAAAAATGTCACAGGCTATAGTGACTGGAAAAATAATTTCACCGCCAACAGCATCCAATGGTTTGGCGGCCTTATTCATAACAATGTGATCAATGCGCTCTTTCAGTTCTTAGCAGCAGCTCCAGCGGTTGACAGCAATCAAACATACACCTTCACGTTTGTAACCAAAGACACGAGCAATGCGGAGCAAACCCATTCTCTTCAATTTACCATCCTAAACGATGAAACTGGCCCGATTCTTTCAAATCAAACAGTCAGTGATGGATCATTTATTCGACAGGGAGCCAATGCATACCTCGTCAGCACTACTGCAGTTGATGCTGAAACAGGCGTGTCCAGCGTCACTTTCCGCTACTCTGTCTGTAATGACCCGAATAGTACGGCGACCACTATCCAACTCACACCATCGGGATCAGCAGGATCAGCATATTCAGCAACAGTTGACTTTTCCGCAGTATTGAATGAAAAACAAGTCTGCTTTGACTATATTGCAGCCTCAAAGGGCGGTGCATCAACAACGTATTCTGGCAAGGCAACGATTGATGGTGTTCCTCCAACAGTCTCTTTGAAATCACCAGCAGAAGGAGCCTTCATAAACGGCCAGGCATCATTCACGTTTGTTCCATCAGATAATCTCGCCCCATCATTGAGCTGCTCTCTTTTGATCGATGATGTGATCACCACAACACAGCCTGTTTCAAATAACGCAGTAGGGTCATTTTCTGCGCAAAATGGAACTGATGGCAAGCACACCTGGAATGTCCAGTGCGCTGATGGGGTTGGCTTGTCTGGCAAGGGAAGCTCACGTACATTCACTCTCGACAAAACCCCCCCCGCCGCCGTGTTAACCTCACCAAGCAATAATTCCATTATCTCCGCAGGAACGCTCGTTGAGGGAACTGTGGCTGACGACTATGGTGTTCAAAGTGTCATGATCGCATACAACGGTAATTCAACTCCAGCTGGAACCTCTTTTTCCATTTCAACAGCATCATGGACCGATGGCCCAACTACTATTGTCATCACCGCTACCGATAATGCAGGCAATACTGGAACAACAATTCTCTCGGTAACTGTTGATCGAACACCCCCGGTCATTGCACTTACTGGCCCAGAAGGAACATCCGATGTTCATGTAAACTTTACTTATAATGCTGATGATGCTCATGATGATACTCTCTCTTGTGAATTGTACGTAAACGACACGCTTTACCAGGCTAAAGATGTTATTCGCGGAAGCAATTCATTCACGCAAACACTCTCTCCCTCAAGTATCCTGTGGAGAGTGGATTGCACGGATAGCGCTAACAATCGGGGATCAAGCACACCAAAGTCCTTAACCATTGTTGACACCAGCGGCCCAGATATTGTTGTTACTCCTGTCGATAGTATTGCCAGAGGAAATCCAATCCTTGTTACTGCAAACATTACCGACCCAAGCGGCGTTGCAAAAGTCACCGCGTCAGTTGTTGGCCCTGACGGTGGCACAACACCAGTCACCCCAGTAAAATCAGGATCAACCTATACTGTTTCGTACCCAACAACAAATGTGTCAAAGCTTGGAACGTATACTGTTGCGTTCTCGGCAGAAGACACGCTCGGTTATGGCAAGAGCGCAACAGAAGAGCTTACCCTTACCTATGCGTATCTTGTCACGCTTACCCTTACTCCAACATCGGTAGCGCCTGGTGATGAGGTTACTGCATCAGGAAAGGTTGTTCGGGACGATGGCACTCTTGTTCCAGAGCAAAAAATAAAACTTGCTCTTCCAGATGATTCGCTTACCGTCACTCTTGACCCATCGAATGGAGCGTTCACCACCACATTCATTGCCCCCTTGTCGTCTGGAACATATAATGTGACCGCAGGCCTTACATCGCTTGAAAACAATATGGAATATTCTTCTACCGCAAGCTTCACTGTTTCCTCAGGTAGTTCTGGAGGAAGTACGGCTGGAGAATCCTTCCATCCAGGAAGCGGAGGGTTTGGTGATCTCTCCTCCAATTATCAGCCTCCTCAATCACCAGGTACGACAACAGCAATCGCGCCAGCAGTCGTCGAGGACGTTCCATCCACAACCTCATCTGGCTCTCAATCAGCTCAAACACCAGATACCACCTCTGATGTGCAAGGTGTTGGTGCAGCTACCGGCTTCTTCAGCCTAGAGAATCTCAAGAACAACACGCTCTGGTGGGCATTGCTCTTATTCATCATTGTTATTGCAGCACTAACGATGGCCAGCAAGCGCTCTCGTGGAGGCACTCTTGGTGGAAATCAACGCCAAGCAGCAAAGCCAAAGCAATTGAGAAAAGTATACCAGTCCTTTGATGAAGGGCAGAGTTTAGGAGATTATCTAGATTCAAGAACAAGACCGCAGTAGCCCTGGCTAGATTAATCTTGTCCAGACTAGCGTTCGTTGGCTGTTAGCCAACTTAATCGCTAGCCCACGTAATCATAACAGGTTAACATGGTGACTCTATGGTTTTAGAAGACATCAAATCCAGGTATCTTGAACAGCGGCCATTTATCGCCCTCTTTTTAGGCGTTCTCTACACCTTCATCGGGTATGGCGTTGCTGTTTTTTTCTTTGGAGAAAACCTTTCCGTGGCCATGCTTTTTCTCACAACGCTTCTTCTTGTTCCAACACTAGTCCATCTTCTCGCCGATGAAGAGAAAAGAGAGCGAGAGGCAGGAACGATTAGCTTTATCAAAAATCATATGGACATTGCTGAAGTCTACTTGTTTCTTTTCATTGGCGTATTTGTCGGCTATCTTATCCTAGGATTTTTACTCCCGGCAAGCTATGAATCCATTTTTCATTTTCAAACAGAATACCTTACAAAGCAGCAGGGGCTTTCCAGTGAGCTTATTACCAGTTTTCTAGAAGGGACCTTTACCCCGAGTGTTCAGCATGTTGCAGGCGTCCTGAGTAAAAATATTCCGGTTGCATTATTATTTTTTATCCTCTCCGTCTTTTACGGTGCTGGAGCAGTATTCCTTGTTGTCTTAAACGCCAGCGTCTTTTCCAGCTTCATCCAATTTGTAGTCCAGAATCTATCCAATCGTGCACTAGACCTTGTTACCATTCTTGGCTTCTTTTCTGTCCACCTCATCCCAGAGGTAAGTGGGTTTCTTCTTGCTGCTATTGCTGGCGGTGTTGTCTCGCGGGCGATGCTTCATGAGAGCTGGGGAAGCAAAGGGTTTTCCAATGTCATGAAAGACAGCGTTCTTTTGCTTCTTGTTTCTATAACCTTTATTGTTATTGCAGCAATTCTTGAGGTCTATTTAACAACATGGCTGTTTAGGGTTTCCTTCTAAAATGGGCTGTCGTTAAGATGCTTGTTTAATCGTGCTTGTCGAATCGTCTGCTCGGTCGATTCTCCACCGATAAGGTACTATCGATGATAGGAAGGTATAAATAGGGTTGGCTTTTCCACAGCGTTATGGGAAAAGGGTTGTTTATTGTTTTTGTCCTCATCATTGTTGTATTCTCAACAGCCATGTTGTCGAATACAGCCGTGCCCTCCGGCCATGTCAGGCTGCTTGCAGTTACTGAAGGGGCGCCGTCTTCGTTTAGTGGAAGCATAGCTGATTTGTTTTTAGAAGCAGAGCAAGGCAAAGGGCGAGTATTCATTGATACCAGGCCTGCATCAAAACTAGACACCCAAATGTCAACACGATTGGCCAATCGCCTTGGGTGCAAATATATTGGCGCAAATTGTAACAGGTACGACTTTTTCTATCGAGTGACATCTGACTCCAGCATTGTTGGCGGCCCAAGCGCTAGCGCTGCTGTTGCACTCCTCACCGCTGCTGTCGTGCAGCATATTCCATTTCGAGAGGACGTTGCAATTACCGGCACTGTTAGTTCAGGATACCTTATCGGGCATGTTGGAGGGCTGCCGCAAAAAATTGATGCAGCTGCCCAGGCAAACATAACTAAAGTATTGATTCCTATGGGAGAGCGCTACACTGTTGAAAATGAGTCGCTTCTCCTCCTTTCTCAAAACCTATCTTCTCTTGACAAGATCGATTTAGTGGAGTATGGAAAGGCAAGAGGAATCGAGGTTGTTGAGGTTGGAACATTTAACGATGCTTTTTATGAATTCACTGGTGTTCGCCTTCGCCTTCCCTATCCCCCGCAAGACAAGGACAAGTCATATCAAACAACCATGAAATTTTTAGCGGAGAAGTTGTGCAGCAGGTCTCAATCCTTTCACCTCGCGCTCGAAGAGCATTTTGCCAAATATCCCCTGAAGGGCCTGGCGGATAATGAGACTATCACTGATTATGAAACTGCAATAAACCTAACCACAAAGGGCCTTGATGCCATCGAGCAGGGAGAGTATTATACTGGTGCAAGCTATTGCTTTGGCTCCAATGTGCAATACCGCCAAATATATTATGCATCAAAGCAAGTTCAGCCAGATGATGCCGAGCAGCTCTACAAGGATATTCGGCGTGACATTAGCAAACTTAATACCTTAGTTAATCAGCAAACGATCGAAACTATTACAGACCTTCAAGCGTACATGATTGTCAAGGAGCGGCTCATCGAGGCAAACCAGGTTCTTGACGACCTTAAAGCAGAGACCGAAATCTTCGAAGACGCACCGACGCAAGAAGACCTCCAATCCATCATGAACCAGCTTGCATATGCACAAGAGCGCCTCAACAGCGCTATTGCATGGAGCACATTTTTCAACAAGCCTGGTGAGAAATTTAAAATCAGGCAAGAAGACCTTCAAGCATCATGCCAAGACAAATTATCAGAAACAGAAGAATATTTCCAATACTTAACTCTTCTTATTCCAGGTGTTTATGAGGAGACTCAACAGCATCTTGAACAGGCGCGAGGCTATCAGCATGAAGGATTTTATGAGTTGTGCTTGTTCAAAGCATCTCTTGCAAAGGCTCAGATGAATATGATCCTAAGCTCTATTGGGATTCAAGAGGACCAGTTTGGAGAGCTGGTTGATAGAAAGCTTGAGGCAGTTGAATATGTCATTGCAGAACAGCAATCAAAGAATAACTTCCCCATTCTTGGCTATAGTTATTATGAGTATGCTTCTGCCTTAAAAGAAGATGACGTCTTCTCTTCTCTTCTTTATGCAGAATACGCGTTGGAAGTAAGCAATCTTGATTTGTATTTTGCACCGCAGCAAAGCTCGTTCTCCACTAATATTAATGAGCTGAACATTCTTTTTGTTGGGGGCTTGCTGATTGGCATTGTGATAACCCTATCCTTGGTTTCTCAAATAGAGCTTGCTGCAGGAAGGAAAAAGAAGGGGCAGAGAGAATCAGGATGGGCTCGTTGGGCTTGGTCTATTTCTAAGAATTCCAGCTCAAGAAAAAAGTGAAAGTAGCACGAAGAAAGTAAAGAAAGTACATGGAAGGCAATCATAGAGTAACGCACTTGATAACCTTTTGATAACCTTCTCCTTTTGATAACCTTCTGATAGCCTTCTCTCAAGAACAAGATAAACCCCAACAAAGCGCTCCGAAGAGCACTTTGAAGGGGAAAAAGAGGTGATCGTTATTATTTCAACGTATCTCCAAAAAACAGGGATTATTCCCCTTTTTTTGGTAAAATGGCTTTTTCCCACGTCCCATCGCTTGGTTGAATCAAGGGTGGGCTGCTTGAATTGACAGGAGAAAGTAGCCGTTCTATTTAAGCCTTTCCATGATACGCATTCTCAAGTAGTGACAAAATCGAAAGGCTTAAAAAGAGGAAACTCAAAAAAGGCATATGGCCTGCCATATCTGCGCTCAAGAGGAATACTATTCAGGCTCTTGCCGCTCCTGCTTTGTTAAAGGGATTGAGAAGAGAATCAGGAAAACGCTTCGCCTCCAAGGGAGTATTGATCGCCATGATACCCTCCTCATTCAGGACCTGTTCTGCCAACACGTTATTCAAACTATTCTTCACGGCCTACCCATCACTATTGTCCAGCAAGGCGCTGGAATGCCAATTCTGCCATGGACCATGGATGATGAAATTGATCTCTTTCTTGATCGGCTTTTCAACAATCAGCCACTAGCACCGGCAACAGAGCGAAGAGTTATCAAACTATTTCTCGGCCTAACAGACAAAGAGTATGAAGCGTACGCGATAGCAAAGGGATTCACCACAATAGTAAAAGAGCGAAAATATGCTTCTTTTCTGAACGAGCTAGAACAGCGCCATAAAGAAACAAGATATACACTCATCAAGACCATTGATGAATTGCAAAAAGTGCTTCGACAGCCTAGCAAATAAGCCAATAGCTCAACAATTTCTGACAAAATCTTTTCATCTGAAAAATATAATATTTTCATCGGAAAATTTTCAATTTGGGAACTAAAAAAATATAAAGGACAACACTGCCTTGTTTCAAAAGCATATCATGGAGTAGTTTTTCCATCATGAAATTCAAGCGATACACCTTTGCAATCTTATTTTTTATAGCAGTTCTTGTTGCCCTTTCTGACACGAACATCAGCCCCTTTCTTGGCATTACCGGAAGGGCAACTGCACAGTCAGAGAAAGCAATCCCTGAAGAAACAGGGCAAGACACTATTGTCCTATTTTGCCCGAGAGACCACTGCTCAGAAAATCTTGCAAAGCTTCTGCAGCATGCTGAAATAGCCCATTGTGCCTTCTTTGAGCTCAATCACCCCTTAGTCATTGAGGCGCTAAAAAAATCCAATGCTCAACTTGTGATAGATGGCAATTATAAATCCGGGGAGATAGCAAATCTTTCTGCAAACCTTTCAGTCCGTTACGATGATGACAACCAATTTTCCCACAATAAATTTTGTGTGATAAACAATAACCTTGTTTGGACTGGATCATTCAATCCAACAACACAGGGAAATGAGAAGAATAATGAGAACGCAGTTGTTTTCCTTTCCCAATACCTTGCAAATAATTATGAGGGGGAATTTCAAGAACTGTTTGCCGGAGAATTTGGCAAAGGAAAACCTGTTGCCTATCCAAAAATAAAGCTTAATGGAAATCTTGTTGAGAACTATTTTTGCCCAGAAGACCATTGTGCTGAACACGTTATTGATATTTTGAAAACTGCCAATGAAAGCATTTATTTCATGACTTTTTCTTTTACTCATGATTTGGTTGGCGATGCGCTTCTCAATGCTTCATCACGGGGAGTAGAAGTTCGTGGTGTGTTTGAAAACCGCCAGAAAAGCCAGTACAGTGAGTACGACAGATTAGCACAAGCAGGGATCCTTGTCACCTACGATACAAATCCTGCAACAATGCACCACAAGGTCTTTATCATCGACCAAAAAATAGTCATCACTGGCAGCTTTAACCCATCAAAAAATGCTGATGAGAGGAATGATGAAAACGTCATCATCCTTCATAATCCGGCCATTGCCCAAAAGTTTTTAGAAGAGTATGCTATTGTCGCGCAAGGGCCATTGGCTTCGGCCGTATCTTAAATAATAAAAACTGGTTTTCCCGCCTTCCTTTTGGATACACCATGTGAAGGCTTCCAATGCCCGTATGGACATAAGGAATAAAGCCTTGCTCTTTAGCATCCATGAAAAAGGCGATGTCCTCGCCACCTTCATCAGAACTTCCCTCTCTTCTAAACATTATTTTTTCAAGGGCATTTCGTTTGATGAGGCAATAGCCAAGCCCTGCAAAGCATATCTCCTTGACACATTCAAATTCCAGCTCCTGTTTGGTCATTATTCTAGCCATTTTTCCATTGCCATAAGGAAAGGCCATCATGGTATTATGCTTTTTGGCGGCATCAGAAGTTATGCCATTAGATATACTATTAGGTGATATACCATCAGATAGGCTGGGGTGGCTGTACAGCCCAAATACTGCAGGGATAAACGCGATCTTTTCCCCAAACTTTTTTGGAATAATGTACACCCCTGTTATGACCTCTTTACGTGCTTCAAGAAGTTTTTCGATAGCATTCTTTTGTACAATAAGATCAGCATCAAGAAAAAAAAGATAGTCATAACCTGTTTCAAGGAATTTTTCCCTAATCCTATTCCGGGCATGGATAATTCGTTCGATTCTTGTTTTATCTTTTCCAGGAACCCAGTCACATTCAAAGCCAAGATGCTGAATTTTTTTCTGGTTGGACTCGTCTTCTGAGGTATCTACAAAATAAATAGTCTTGCGAGAATAGCTTAGCCTTTGCAGGGACCGAATAAATTCTGGCAGGCAATAATCCTTGCCATCATACGTTGGGCAGCCAATTAAAACCTTTGGGGGCATAATCATATAATCATCGGAGAATAGCAGTCCTTAAAAAGATTTTGAAATTGAAGCCTGATTGAAAATAGAAACCGTATGTGCATAGCATCCTAAGGTCGAAACTCTTTCCATATTCGCATTCGGGCGTGTCGCGGGGGACCTGCCCCCTACGGGGACGCAGCGCCAACAGTTTCACGTCGAGAGTTTCGAAGATGCTATGCACATACTAGAAACCTAAAGCTTTAAAAAACAACAGCCATTCGCTTCTATAATGGTTCATGTTGTTATTGTTGGAAGTGTCGGCCTTGATGATGTTAAAACTCCTTTTGGAGATGTGAAAGGTGTGCTTGGCGGCTCTGCCACGTATGCATCCTATGCATCCTCGTTTTTTGCCCCAACAGGGTTGGTTGCTGTTGTTGGAGAAGACCTCCCCGGAGAGCACATCACGATCTTGAAAAACAAAGGCATTGATCTTTCTGGAATTCATCGCCAAGGGAAAAACTTTCGCTGGAGCGGTTATTATGAATATGATATGAATGAGGCAAAGACGATTACAACTGAGCTGAACAGCCTGGCAACATTTAAGCCAATATTGCCAGAATCCTATTGCGCTGCACCATTTTTATTTCTCGCAAACCTTGATCCAGACAGCCAGCTCGATGTCATGAGCCAAGTAAAACGCCCAAAGCTTGTTGTGATGGACACCATGAATTATTGGATAACCAGCAAAAAAGAACGTTTGATTGAAGCAATACAAGGAGTAGACGTGCTTCTCGTCAATGATGGTGAGGCACGGCAATTGTTTGGCACATCAAACCTTATCCAAGCAGGAAAGAAGGCACTTGCTCTAGGCCCAAAGGCATGCGTGATTAAGAAAGGAGAGCATGGAGCGTTGCTGTTCACTCATAATAGCATCTTCAGCGCTAGCGGTTATCCTTTAGAGATTATCAAGGACCCTACCGGCTGCGGTGACTGTTTTGGTGGTGGCTTTGTTGGATTTCTAGCAAAGACTGCTGATCTCAGTGAGAAAAATATGAGAAGAGCGGTTGTGTACGGTTCCACTATTGCTTCATTTAATGCAGAAGACTTCAGTTTTGAACGACTGAAACATGTTACCCTCCAGGACATTGAGGGCCGCTTCAAAGAGTTTAAGGACATCAGAGAGTTTTAATAAGTT
>JACOVM010000062.1 GCA_016177345.1 Candidatus Woesearchaeota archaeon
TCAGTACAATACACCATACAGGATGCCAAAACAGAAGTGATGCGAGTTTTGGATGGCACCACCCGTTGAAAAAAGATTCAGGACAGAGCCATTAGAACCCAAACATTTATAAAACCCATTTTCCCGTCTAAAGTGAGAGGCTGATCTTTATTGTGGCCTTCAACATAAAAAAAGCTGGGGTGATTATATGTCAGACCTTTTAGTTGTACGAGCAAAGCTCAAGGACGTAGCTGGTGGGCTGAACGTATCTGGAGATCTTGCAGAAGCATTAGATAAGAAGGTACGGCAGCTTTTGAGTGATGGGATAGAACGAGCGAAGGCAAACAAGCGGAACACGCTTATGGCTAAAGATATTTAATGATTCCTCTCTTTTTTTACTCCTTTTTTCAGCCTTTCTTCAATTTTTATTTATTTCTTTCGCATGGTTTCAATCATGCGGTGCAGAGAAGAAATCATTAATTCTATTTTCTTGAGCTGATCCTTGTTGATATTTGGCTGAAGGGATAACAAGCGATGTTTCTCTTCCACGTGTTTGAGCTGTTGCTCTGCTTCTCGAAGGCGCTTGTCTTGGATCTGGTGATAGTGCTCGAGTGCGGTTGCAACAGCAGCGTCCTGGCCTTCTTTTGTTTCCAACCCTCTTGGGCGAAAGGAGAGCAAGAGGGGGGAGGCTGGTAACAATAATTGGTGCTCTAATGCATAGGCTGAACCTGATGAGCCAGTAGAAGACAGTTTTGATACTTGTTGTGGTTGATACCGTCGCTCTTGTTGTTCTCCTGGTTTTTGATCATACCTGCCTTGAGCAGCACGGCAAAGATGGACAAACATGCGCTGAAACTGCCGTACATGACGATGATCAGCTTGAACGTTCTCTGCCATGCTCGTCATTAGAAGAATCCTTTCTTTTTTTGCGGAGCTCCGGATGATCCTGGTGAGAGTGAGGATGTTGGCATCATGTTTGGGGGCGGCTGAGGAAAGTTTGGTGAAGGAAACGGCCCGCCTTGTGGTGTTGTCGGGGGGGAAGCTGAACCAAACCCACTGGAGATTGGGGGGATGTCATCAAAGGGGTTCATTGGAAAGCTTGGCGGCCTCGATGGAAAGTTCTGTTGGGGTGGAACTGGAAGCGAAACGCGTGAAGGTGGTGGCGGGGGAAGTGGCGGCTGCATGTCTCTCTGAGGAATAGAGAACTTTGGAAGCGATGATGATGTTTGTCGAAACTCTCCTGAGGATTGGTCTTCATGATCCTTCTTGTGGTCCTCTACCATGTCTGCGATAGCGACGATTCCTTTCGCAATCTTTTTGTTTTGGTCAATGAGAAGATCAATTTTTTCCATCAATGGGCCGAGCTGTTTGGATACCAGCTCTGTCTCACGTTCTTCCAAATCCATCTGGCTTGATGCTGTCTTGAAAATTTTTACGAGATCATTCATGCTCTTTGATAAGGTATCCATGTGCTCCATCAGGCTTTTTCCATCTCCTGTTGAGCCAAGCGGGTTTTTCTTCAATGCACCAACCTCTTTTTCGAGTTGGAGAACACGTTTGTGCGGAAGAAGTTCATACTCCTCATCTTCTGTACTGCATGATGCAGATGATGAATCATCAGAACTATATCGTGGAGAACCTTTTGCCATGAGACACCTCTTTTCATAGCCCTGCCACCCCTTCTTCAGCATCTTCGGCAGGAACAGGAGAATTATGAGCGATATTGTTTATAAATATTGTGGTGGGATTCGTCGGAAATTATAATCAGAAGTATAGTGCTGTTTTGCTTCTTTTTTGTTTTGCTGTTTCTTTACATCTCCATATTTGGCATGGGTGGCATATCCCTTTTTCCGCTCGTGGCAGCAATGACGTCATCAATGCGTAAGATCATAATCGCTACTTCACTCGCGCTTGAAACTGCTTGCGTTTTGATCTTTAATGGCTCGATGACTCCAGCTTGCCATGCATCAATAGGCTTGCCGGAGAACACATCAATCCCGACCAGATTATAGCCATGGTCATGGGCTGCTTTGAGCTCAGCAATAACATCAATAGGATCGAGACCTGCATTTTCTGCCAGTGTTCTTGGAATGACTTCAACTGCATCAGCAAAGGCTCGCACCGCAAGCTGCTCTCTTCCAGAAAGTGAGTCTGCAAAGGAGCGGAGATTTCTTGCAAGCTCAACCTCTGCAGCCCCTGCTCCAGCAACCGCCTTTCCGTTGCGAAGCACGGCAATAACGTCGCCAATAGCATCGTCAACAGCTCTTTTGATTTCATCAACAATATGCTCTGTGCTGCCGCGTACGAGAAGCGTTACTGCTTTCGGGTTTTGGCACTCTTTCACATAGGTCATGTCATCATCCCCAACACGAACCTCTTCTACCGTTCCACGGCCGAGGTCTGTTGGTGAAAGATCATCTAAGTTGGTAACAACGCTTGCCCCGGTTGCCTTCGCCAGCGCTTCCATGTCTGACTTTTTCACCCGGCGAACAGCATAGATTCCCGCTTTTGCAAAGTAATGCTGCGCAATGTCATCAATTCCTTTTTGGCAGAACACTGCTTTCGCGCCAGACCTGATAATTTTCTCCACCATGTGCTTTAGCATGTTTTCTTCCTGATCAATAAACGCCTGCATTTGAGAAGGGTCAGTAATCTGGATTTTAGCATCCATCTCTGTGCTTTTTATTTCAACTGCACTGTCGACCAAGGCGATGGTTGTTGCCTTCAAGAGGCGAGGCATTTGCGGGTGAACACGCTCTTTATCGACAACAATGCCTTGGACAAGCTCAGAATCATCAATGCTTCCACCAACCTTCTTTTCGATCTTAATATTTTCTGCATCAATCTCATTTTTTCCGCCTTGCTTTTCCATGACCTGCTTTACCGCCTTCACAGCCAGATCTGCAAGCTTATCCTTTGCTGTTTCTGCCCCCTTTCCAGTCATGGCAGTCATGGCAATTTGGCGTAGAACGTCATCATCATGCTCTGTAATCCCTTTGGAGCAGCCGTCAAGAATAGCCATTGCTCGTTCTGCAGCGAGGCGATACCCTCTTGCGATCACCGTAGGATGGATGTCTTGATCGAGCAGCTCCTCTGCCTTTTTCAGGAGCTCGCCGGCAAGCACGACAGCGGTCGTTGTTCCATCCCCAACTTCTTGCTCCTGAGTTTTTGCAACCTCAACAACCATCTTTGCAGAAGGGTGCTCAATGTTCATTTCCTGGAGAATCGTGACGCCGTCATTAGTAACTGTAATATCACCAAGAGAATCAACCAGCATCTTGTCCATGCCCTTGGGCCCCAAGGTGGTGCGTACCGACTCGGCAACCATTCTTGCAGCCATAATGTTATTTCGCTGGGCATTTTTTCCAGAGCTTCGCTGCGTTCCTTCTGGCATGATAAAAATTGGCTGAATCGTATTCGTCATTAGCATTTCCCCCATTGATCGTCAAGTATATCCTGGCTATAATCCTACTGTTATAATGGCTAAGGATAAAAGCCGTATCCCCCTCTCTTTTTTGAAGAAAATCTAGAGAGAAAGAATTGGAAGTTATATATAAAGCTAATCCTACAAATATTTATAAAGAAACCCTGCCATGAATATATAAGAATAACATAAGAATACATTGACCTAAGAATATACGGGAACAGGTACGGGAACAGTATGATTATCACCATCTCCGGCTATCCTGGAAGCGGCAAGAGCACCGTTGGAAAAGCGCTGGCAAAACAGCTCCATTGGAAGTATTATTCAACAGGAGACTTCATGTCAGCAATGGCAGCTGAGCGTGGCATGAGCCTTCTCGAGCTCACGAAAGAAGCAGAAAAGAGCAAGGCTATTGATATCGAGCTTGACCGCCGGCAACAACAGCTCGCAAAACAAAAGCAAAACATGGTGGTTGATGGAAGGTTGAGTTTTCACTTTATTCCCAAGTCATTGAAAGTGTTTCTTACCGTTGATTCATCTGTCGGAGCAGCTAGAGTTTTTGGCGCGAAACGACGTGATGAAAAAGAGAATACGAGCATTGAGGCGACGAAAAAGAATATTAGGCATCGACTTGCCTCTGAAAAAAAACGTTATAAAAAATATTATGGGATTGACTGCTATGACGAAACGCACTATAACATGGTAGTTGATACGACGAAAAAAACAGTACGAGAAGTGGTAGATGAGATGGTTGGGGCGGTAAGAAAGGAAGAGGTCAGGACAATGGGGGGGGGGAGCAAAAAATCAAGTAGTGTTTAATAGACTCGCTCTCTTTTGTCAATGGCCATCACGTACAGCTTTGCCTTTTCATAGTCAACAACGTAAAGAATCCTATACTGGCCAACTCGTGCACGAAAGACTTTGGCATCTCGATACCCTTCAACGCGAGCAGCTTCCTTAGGAAATGGATTCACCGCTAATGCTTCAACCTCGCCAAAAATTCGTTTGACATCGTCATGTACTGCTAATTTCTTCAAGAATTTTGAAGCTTGCTTTTCGTAGATTATAGAAAGCATCGCTTACAGCCCTAACTCCTGCTTTAACCTCTCATGAGAGATAAAGTCTGATTCGTCTCCTCTTTTTATTTTAGAAAGGCGATCATCGAGAAGGCTTCTTTCTTGCTCCGTCAATCGAGCATCCTCTAAATAGCCGATGATTCGATGCATGTCATTCTTTAGATGACTAACCTCATTTTTCAATCCGGTAAGGGTATCTAATATTTCATGTTGAACATCTGCCTGAGCCATGGAAGGATGATACTTTGGAAGTATAAAAAGGTATCGTTATTAAGCAAAACAATTTATACTTCTGTCAACTCGTTCTTTGCGGTGCCACCATGCAATTAGGTTTATTATCCACTGCCAACCGGCGGCAAACGGAACGGCAGGCTGATGATGGAGAAGCCAGGCATCTTGAGCAGCTTCTCCGTCAAGCATGCCATGCAGGCGTTGATTTGTCTGGACTCCAACGGGCTCTTGACGATTTAGAGAGGGTGGTATTCAACTATGATACTACTAGTCCGCCAACGCACCAAGAGGCAGAGGCCAGGGTTCAGGGGTACAGTCTGAAAAACGTTTTTTCGTCAATGACGCCAATTGAACGGGGTTATGTTGTTTCACTTTGTTCAGTAACGGTTGGCTCTTTGGCATCAATAGGGACTGGGGACATTTTCTATTTCATTACGAGTGGGCTTCCGATGGTTGTTGCTGTATTTACTGCGGCATATGCTAATGAGTTGACATTACAATCTAATCAAACAAGACAAGAAAACCACCACAATCTTTAAATAGGACGAGCCTTCTCTCGACGTATTCTTCTTCAGTATACCGATGCTGGATAGAAGATGGTACCTATGATCAAGAACGGAGATTTTGTAGAGCTGGATTACACTGGCAGGCTTGTTGAAGAGGATATTGTCTTTGATACCACTCATGAAAAAGTAGCAAAAGACAACGGCATTCATCATGGCTATACAGCTTATCATCCTGCCATTATTCATGTTGGAGAACACCAAATCGTTCAAGGGCTCGATGCATCTCTTATTGGAAAAGAAGAGGGCAGCGAGTATGATGTTGAATTGTCTGCAGAACAAGGGTTTGGCAAAAAAAACGCAAAGCTTATTCAGCTGATCCCTACCGGAAAGTTCACTAAGCAAGGCATCACACCATCTCCAGGGTTGCAAGTGAACATCGATGGCCAGGTCGGGACTGTGCGAAAAGTGGGTGGCGGCAGAACACTTGTTGACTTCAATCATCCTCTTGCAGGAAAAGGCGTTCGCTACCATGTCAAGATCAAAAGAATCGTTCAGGATGATGCAGAAAAAGTAAGAGCAGTCCTTTCCGCGCTTCTTCCGATCAAGGACATGAAGGTAGACGTGCAGGCAGGAAGCGCAATTATCACGCTTGCCCAAGACCTTCCTCAGCAAATGAAAGACATCCTTCAAGAGCACGTGAAGAGCCAAGTTCCTTCCATGAAGGACGTCAGCTTTGTCCATGGCAAATCAAGCAAATAATAGTTAAAAA
>JACOVM010000064.1 GCA_016177345.1 Candidatus Woesearchaeota archaeon
GAATTCACAACTTCTACAAGATTAAATAGGGTAATAAAGATTGGCGCATTGGCATATCCAATAAAAGAGGGATTCCCTTTTACTATTTCGACTAAAGCGTAGCTGTCAAAAAAATAGTCTACTCCCATCCTTTTTTCATCTCTTTCTTTATCTCATCTGTTGGTCGCTTCCAGTCAGAGAGCATGCCAAAAAATTCACGAGCATAATGTCTTCTTTTAATGTCTACCACAATCTTTTCATCTTCTTTAATATGTTCTTTCTCCACAATCTCTTTTGGAATGATAATCCCTATAGAGTTCCCCCATTTTCGTGTCGTGCATTCGGCTTCCGTCATGGTTATACTTAGTTATACTTAGTTATATTTAAATTTTTCGGAGAAAAACAGCTATTCTACTTTATACCTTATCTACTTTATACCTTTCTTTTATCACATACGGCAGAACTATTCTTGCCTCCTCCCAGCTTTCAAATGGGCCGGCGATGATGTCATGCATTTGCACCACTGCCAGATCAAGCAGTTCCATACCTTGCATCCCCAACTCATAAATGCCAAAGTGCGCATACTCAAGTAACTCCTCTCTTCCGATACGCGGTCGCTGGCTGAGCAAGATAATGTCATCTCCCCTGTCGGACGTGCCAACATAATATCCCTGCTTGCCTTTGTAGAATCCCTGCCTTTCTCTGGCCAGCTGTACCAGCTGTTGTTTCTTACCACTGCCGCCATGTACTTCATTTACTTTGTCGTCTATCGCCATGGTTCGGTTCCACATCTTTGTTTTGTCCTCATCAAGGATAGCGTACGCAAGAAGCTGATAAATATAATTCTCCCCTAGCGGGAGAATAATACAAAGTTTTTTATATCAGCTCGTTATCAGGGCGGTCATGGATATTGAACCATTCCTCGAAAGCATGGGCATGAGCAAGAATGAGACCAAGATATATCTCCTCCTGCTCAAGATTGGATCAACAACGACAGGCCCGATCATCAAGCAGACAGGAATCCACAATTCCAAGGTTTATGATGGCTTGAATCGCCTGGCGAATAAAGGCTTGGTCACTCATACGGTTATCGCCAGCACTAAGCATTTCAAGGCGGTCAATCCTGAACGGCTTCTCGATTTTCTAGAGGAAAAGAAAAGATCTATTGGGCAGCAGGAAAAAAAGATCAAAGAGGCGCTCCCTCAATTAAAAGCCTTGCAGGGGCTTGGTATTGATGAGGCAGAAGCTGAAATCTTCCAGGGATGGAAAGGCATGGAAACTGTTTTTAATGAAGGGATAAACATGATGGGGAGGAACGACACATGGTATGTTCTTGGCGCTTACGCAGGAGAAGATGTAAAGAGGACAGACCAGTTCATCACAAAAGTCATCAAAAAATGCGAGCAGAAAAAAATGAAGTGGAAAGTCCTCTACAACGAGAGCGCAAGAAAAACCTTCAGGTACGAGCAGGCATCGCCGATAACTGAAAATAGATTCCTCAAACAAGAAACACCAGCAACAATTAACATCTGCAGGGATGTCACCTTTATCGCCCTTTGGATAAAAAATCCGCTGGCATTCCGCATCAAGAACAAAAAAGTAGCTGATTCATTCAAGGCGTATTTTAATGTTCTGTGGAGGTTGGCACGGCCGTAATTTTTATTCTTTTTTTAACTAGGATCCAGCGTAAAGTATATAAACAATGGCTCTTTCGTATAAGCCATGAAATATAAAATCACTCTTCAATTGGATGACAATGGTATTTTCATAGCAGAATGCCCTGCGCTTCCCGGCTGTATTTCACAAGGAAGGACTAGGACAGAGGCTGTTGAAAACATAAGGGATGCTATCCAGGGCTATTTGGGAAGCTTGAAGAAGCATCATGAGCCGATCCCTCCCCCAATTGACGAGGAGGTTATTGAGGTTCATGCCTAAGCTGCCGGTTCTTTCTGGTGTTGAAGTTGTGAAGGCATTGTCAAAAAGAGGTTATGTCATTGATCATCAAACAGGAAGCCATATGATTCTTCGCAATGAAAACCCTCCGCATCGGCGTCTAACTATTCCAAATTATAGAGAAGTAGCAAAAGGAACATTGTTAGCGATCATCCACCAAGCTGGGCTGACAAGGGAAGAGTTTATAGCATTGCTTTGAAAATCTTTCAAGTTTTCAAATGAATTCTAATGTTTGATCTATCGCCTAACATGCATCCTTTAATCATAAGCAGGGCAGATACCCTATACTCTCTCCGAAGCCTGCTCTCCTTTCAAGCCCCAATTATCCTTAGAACTTTCATGAAGAATAATTTGGATTCGTTCCTCTGGAATTTCTAGGGTTTCAGAAATTGTTTTTGAAACTGCCTTGATCAGCGTTCTCTTTTTCTCCTTTGTCCTTCCTTCAAACATCTCGATGGTTACAATAGGCATGATACACCCTCACTTCTTTTTTACGCGAGCCCCAATATCTCTTTTACTTCCTCACTCGGCTGCCATGGCGGAGAAAACACGATGTCCACTGTTGAGGAGATTCCTTTGTCGCTGAGCCTTTTCTTGAAGTCATCTACCATCTGCGGCCCGTAGGGGCACATGGGAGAGGTAAAGGTCATCTTGATCAGGGCATTTGTTCCATCATTCTGGAAGGTAATGTCATAAATAAGGCCAAGTGTCCAGATGTCAATGCCTAGTTCTGGATCTATGCATGCCTTGGCAGCTTCAATGACGTCTTCTTTTGTTTTTTCTTGTGTAGTCATGGTCTTCCATCATACTTTCTATTAATCTTGATTAGAGCACTGATTCTTGTTCTATCACTTTTTCTTGATCTGTTTTGAGCAAAAAATCATATCCTCTCTCTTCAATCTGGTGCGCTAGCTCTTTTTCTCCTTGAGCAATGATCCTTCCTTGGTGTAAAACGTATACCTTATCTGGGGCAATGTAGTTGAGAATTCTTGTATAGTGAGTAATAAGGAGCACGCCACGTTCTGGCCCGGTCATTGCTTGAATGCCTTGTGCGACGATCTTTAACGCATCAACATCAAGTCCGGAATCGGTCTCATCCAGGATGGCGAAGATTGGCTGAAGAATCATCATCTGCAGTATTTCAGTGCGCTTTTTTTCTCCTCCAGAAAATCCCTCGTTGAGGTATCTTTTGCTGAAGCTCTTATCCATTTGTAGACGGTCCATTTTTTCCTTCAGAAGCTTGTGGAAGTCAACAACAGAAATGTTTTCTTTTGTGACAGCCTTATATGCTGTTCTAAGGAAATTGCTTACCGTCACCCCTGTAATTTCTGAGGGGTATTGGAAGGAGAGAAATAAGCCACGCTTTGCTCGTTCATTTGCGGGGAGCGAGGTGATGTCTTCTCCATGAAGCAGTATTTTTCCTTTGGTTACTTTATATTTTGGATGCCCCATGATGGTGGAGGCAAGCGTGCTCTTTCCAGAGCCATTCGGCCCCATGATAGCGCAAACTTGCCCGGTATTGAGCGTGAGAGTAACCCCTTTCAGGATTTCTTTTCCACCTACTTCAACATGAAGATCTTGAATTAATAGTGTTTTGTTCATACCTATCTCCCTTGTCGCGTTGTTGATCTTGTTTTGCAATTCCAGTGTGAAGTGCTTTTAATGGAAGGAGGGCGCACTTCATTCGGACGAGCCCGATCGAGATCCCTAACATGTCTAAGACATCTTCTTTCTTGATAGACTGGAGATCACGAAGATGCATTCCTTTTAGCTTTTCCGTTAGCATGGATACCGATGCTTGGCTGATGGCGCATCCCTCTCCCTGAAATGCTGCTTCCTCAACGCAGAGCTGGCCATTGAGCTTAATAAAAAGCTCAATTTTGTCTCCGCAAATAGGATTATACTCAAGGTGCCGAAATGTGTACTCTTCTAACGCTTTTTTGTTTCGTGGGCTGCGGTAATGGTCGAGGATATTTTCTCGGTAAATCTCCTCATCTTCGCTCAGCATTCCTGATTCGGTGCCAACTTCTAGGCGCATTGAGGGATTCATGGCTGGATTCATCGGTAAAACACCTGTTTTGCTGCCTCGATCGCTGTAACCAATTTGTCGATATCCTCTTTGGTGTTGTAGAGTGAAAGGCTTATTCGTGTCGTGCCAGAAACTTGAAGAACACTCATGAGCGGCATGCAGCAGTGGTGCCCTCCACGAACGCATATTCCTTCCCTATCCAGAAGCTGCGCCATGTCATGGGGGTGAAGTCCATGAACTGAAAAAGAGATGACCCCGCTGCGCTGCTCGCTTGTTTTAGGGCCGTATATTGTTAGTCCATCAATCTCTTGCAATCGGGCAAGTGCATAAGTGGTTAGTTCATGCTCATATGCTTGAATCTTTTCCATCCCTATTGATTTGATATATTCTACTGCTTTTGCTAACCCAATGACGCCTGCAATGTTTGGCGTTCCTGCCTCGAACTTGTGAGGAAGCTCTGCGAAGGTTGTTCCCTCAAATCGGACTTCTCGGATCATATCCCCTCCGTATTGAAATGGGGGCATCTGGTCCAGAAGCTCTTTTCTTCCATAAAGGATGCCAACTCCTGTTGGCCCGAACATTTTGTGGCTGGAAAAAGCAAGGAAGTCACAGCCAAGCTCCTTAACATTGATTGGCGTGTGGGCGATGCTTTGCGCCGCGTCGACAACAACAATGCAATCTTGGGCTCCACGCTCGTGAGCAAGGATGGCAATTTCCTTTACAGGGTTCACTGCGCCAAGAACATTAGAAATGTGAGTTATGGAAACGATCTTGGTGTTGTGGTCTATGCACTGGTGCGCATGGTCCATGTCCAGCCGGCCTTCTGGCGTGATTCTGATGAAGCGCACGCCTATCCCTTTTTCTTTTGCAAGCTGCTGCCAGGGCACTAAGTTTGAATGGTGCTCCATCTGTGTTAGCACAATATTCTGGCCTTGGCGAAGCTGCTTGACATTGGTGTACGCGATTAGGTTTAAGGATTCTGTTGTTCCTCTGGTGAAGATGATTTCTTCAGGCATGGCGTTTATGAAGCGTGCAATAATAAATCTGGCGTGCTCGTACGCTGTTGTTGCTTTTTCACTCAGCGCGTAAATTCCACGATGGACGTTTGCGTTGTACTCTTCATAATAGCGCTGGATTGCATCGAGAACTTGCCGTGGCTTCTGGCTTGTTGCAGCACTGTCAAGATAGACAATGGGCTTGTTATTCATCAGCGTATGAAGAAGGGGGAAATCTTTTTTTACTGCTTCTCCAAGCAGCCCAATGTGTTGTTCCTGCTGTTGTGCTGCGAGCATGATGTCACCCGATGACTAAACTATTGTTTGCCTGATTCATCCTGCCGAGATGATCCATAACCTGTTGTCGTGTTTCTTCATGGGGTATTTCGTTAACAAGGCTGCCGAGAAATCCCTCAATGATGTGCTGCCTTGCCTCTTCTTCAGAAAGCCCGCGGCTCATCATGTAAAATAGCTTTTCATCATCAACATATCCTATGCTGGTTCCATGGCTGCACTTCACGTCATTGTTCTTAATTTCAAGGATTGGAACAGCGTCAATTCTTGCCTGGTCTCCAATGAGGAGCGTATCTTCTTTTTGGTATCCTTCACAGCCCGTGCATAAAGGCTGTATTGCTATCAGCCCCCGAAAGGTGCTTTTTGCGTTGTCGACAAGAACCCCCCGTGCTTGAAGCTTGGATGTTGTTTCAGGAGCGTGATGGGATGTTCCGGCATAAAGGTCATATTGCTGCCCTTTGCCGCCGAAGAAGAGGCTGGTGATATTTCCAGAGGCTTTTGATCCGTTCAGGTTATTCGTGATAGAAGATTGAGTGAAGGAGCTTCCCATGCAGCAGTCTATCCAGGCAACGCTCGCATTTTTTCCTATTGCTGCCCTCTTTATAGAGAAATTGTCTGCATGCCCCATCATCTGAACATCCACAACAGTGATGCTAGCATGGTCATCTGCGATAACTTCAATGATCTGGCTCCTGAACTGCTTGGCATTGTTCTCTTTCTGGTTTGCTTCTGAGGATGGAGGGGTTGCTGGTGTGATTGGTGATGTTGCTGAAGTGATAATTGTTGCCTTGCTATTTTGCTTTGCGATGATAAGGAGATGGTCAATGCGTGCTGGTGTTGTCTGATAAAGAGAAAGGACGATTGGGGTTGAAACCTCTTTATGTTCCGGTATCCTAATAACAACCGCGTTCGCCATATTGGCTGTGTGAAGCGCAGTTATTTTGGTTTCATCCATTGCAACAGTGCTCATATAATATTTTTGCATCTCCTTTCCATACTGTTGAAGGGCAGTTTTCCAGTCAAGCACTTCTACTCCCCCTTTATGGCCATTCTCACCATCACTATCCTCCTTATAACTGGTCGTTAGGTTGTCCTGCTGCCTAAAATCAAGCATCTCCGTGTGAAGATTGCTCAGGTCAACATTGATCCCAATTCCATACGTAAAGATAGGATCAGGAAGCTTTTTGCAGAGCGCTAACGCTTTTTTTCGCTGCTCGGCAAGCCATGCTGGCTCTGAGCATGCTGATTCTGATGATCCCGCGTATTGATGAATTGATTTGTGGATTGGTGGTTCTTGAATCATAGAATCTGCCTCGGGCATTCTTTATTCTTAGTTATCTCTAGCCTACACTTCCTTCCATTTCAAGTTCGATCAGCTTATTGAGCTCAACAGCGTACTCTAATGGAAGCTGTTTAACGATTGGTTCGATAAATCCTGAAACAATCATCTGCATTGCTTGCTCTTCAGACAAGCCCCGGCTCATGAGGTAAAATAATTCTTCTTCCCCAATCTTTCCAACTGTTGCCTCGTGAGCAATGTCTACCTTGTTAGAGTCTATCTTCATGAAAGGATAAGTATTAGAGGTGGATTGGTCATCGATAAGAAGGGCATCACACTGGACATTACACACAGTGTTTTTTGCTTTTGGCATTACCTTCACATATCCCCGGTAGGAAGAAATGCCGCCGTCCTTGCTAATGCTTTTTGCTTTTATCGTGGAAGAGGTGTTTGGGGCGATATGAATAACCTTGCTTCCCGTATCCTGGTTCTGGTCTTTTCCGGCAAAGGCAATGCCTAAACTGTCAGATCTTGCTCCTTCTTCAAGGAGGATGCTGCACGGGTAGAGCATGGTTGTTCCAGATCCTAAATTCCCATTGATCCATTCAACCGTGGCATTTCGATAGACGAGTGCCCGTTTTGTGTTGAGGTTGAACGTATTTTTGCTCCAGTTCTCCACACTGCTGTATCTCATGCGAGCTCCCTCAAGGACGTGGAGCTCAACACAGCCGGCGTGTAGTGCGCTCTGGGCAAATTGTGGTGCGCTGCATCCCTCAATATAATGCAATTCACTGTTCTTGTCGACGATGATTAAGGTGTGCTCGAATTGCCCCCCCATCTGGGCATTCATTCTGAAATAGGCTTGAAGTGGAAGATCTACTTTGGTGTTTGGCGGAACGTAGATGAAGGTTCCTCCGCTCCAGACTGCAGCATGAAGCATGACAAATTTGTGGTCGTTGATTGGCACGCAGGTCGTCATAAAATATTTCTTGACAAGCTCCGGATATTTCTGGACTGCAACGTCCATGTTTTCAAAAATAACTCCCTTGTCTTCCCATTCCTTTTTAAGATTATGATAAATAACACTGCTATCGTACTGGGCGCCGACACCGCCGAGGGAGTTTCGTTCTGCTTCAGGAATTCCAATTCTTTCAAATGTTTTTTTGATGTCAGCAGGGACTTCTTCCCATCGATTTGCTTCTTTTGCATTTGGTACAACATAATACTTGATCTTGTTAAGGTCCAGCTTGTGGAGGCTTGGCCCCCAGGTTGGGAGTGGTGTTTTTTGGAAGAAGTCAAATGCCTTAAGGCGCTTCTGAAGCATCCATTCCGGCTCATTTTTTTGCTTGGAGATCTCAATAACAATGCCTTGGGCTAGTCCTGGCGGTGCCTCGAACTGAGAGGTATCTTCGTTCGCTTCATCATACCTTTCGCGGTCAATGGCAAATTCTTGGAGCTGGTCCATAGCATGTTCCTCCAGTGTTACAGCCTACTTCATCAGGCGTGCAATTGTCTGGTGCGTTAAAGAATTGTTTGTGGATGTCGCATAATCCCCCTGTTTCTCGTATTTTTTGGAGGATACCCTGAGTTTCACGAAGCACGTCAAATGTGCTGGTAATGCGCTGTGCTGCGCCGTGAATTTCATTGATGATATCATCTTTGAGCGTGATTTGGCTGCCGCGCTTGTTGCTCATGTACTGGCTAACTGCAGCTGCCTGGATGTTGAGGAGCTCTGCTATTCTTGCTTGTGGCATTCCTCGCTTTTTGAGAGCTTCTGCTAGGTGCTTTCGAATCGTTGGAAGGATGTAATAGACTTCCACTTCTTGCGGGTATAATAGTTGTTTCATAATCCCCCTCTTTCTTAACAATAGTTAACATTCCTTTATAAAGATTGTTACTTTTTCAAGGCCTTGTTTAAATAAGCCACCCTTTCTTTTCCATTCTAGCTTAAAAAAGTTACTTTTAAGTGGTAAAAATATGCAAAGTTTTTTAAACATGGTTTGCTCTTCTTCTCCATGGGTCACATAAAGCAACCGATCATCCTTGTTTCTGGTGGAACTGGTGTTGGAACATCGACTATTTCGTTCGAGGTAGCAAAATTGTTGGGTATTCCAACTATTATTGGAACAGATCTGGTTCGAGAAATCATACGAAGCATCCTTCAGCCTGGTGTCTATTCTGCTCTTGAAAAATCAACGTATTTGGCAGGGCAAACAGCTAACTATTCAACGAAAAGCAGCCAAGTTAAAAAAGCTGAAATTCTTCGGGCGTACAAAACCCAATGCGCTGCAGTTAGCAGAGGGGTAGAAGGGGTTATCCAACGCGCATTTGAAGAGAACACACCTATTATTGTAGAAGGGGTACACCTTCTACCTGGAAAATTGGAGGAAAGCGAGCTGTATCCAAATATTCGTGATCGCTTAGAGGAGTACACCATATTCATTAAGAATCCTAATGTGCATAAAGATAGATTTGCTCACCGACAGCAGCAAGCACCGCATCGTGGCTCTGGTAAATACCTTAAACATTTTAGGGAAATTCGTTGGATCCATGATTATATTGCTGAACGAGTACGCCGTTTCCCCCATGTTATTCCTATCGATAATACCAGTTCACTTGACCATGTAGTTCATAACATTATGTGGCATCATTATCGACGATAGACATGCTGATGTTTTTAGAGCTGCAGAATAATCACTTTCTTTCTTCCCTGATCACCAATGCTGCACTCCATAATCATGTCATGATTTATTGTCATGTTCATGTTTTTTTTGAACGCTTGCTTCTTGAAATAGGAATATACTGCTCTCATGCAGCCAGCATGGGTAATAATCAAGATCTTTTTGCCTTTTGGCAATTTTTTGGCAAATGAAACAACTCTTTTGTAAAGGGTGTTGAAACTCTCTCCTTGAGGATGTATAAATGCTGCATTATTATGATATTGGGGGAACATTTGTTTCGCTTTTTCCTTTTGCATGCCTGATAATATCCCGTAATCTATTTCCTGGAGCGCTTTTGAAACTCTTATTTTTTTGCTGTATCCTACTTGGAGTGCGATAATGTCAGCGCTTTCTTTTGCCCGTTTCAAATTGCTCGAATAAATAATATCAAAAGGAGCCCACCTGCTTAATTTTTTTGCAAGTTTTTTTATGGCAATTCTGCCATGAGGTGAGAGTGGCGGGTTACATTGCCCAATAATCTTCTTTTTTCTGTTCCACTCTGTTTCGCCGTGCCGTATGACATAGATTTCTGTCATGAGCGGTTTTAGGAAAAGCAGATTTAAATGTTTTGCCTTTCAAGGTGCGCTTGCTTATCACAAAGAAATTCTTTTCTTGATTTCGCGCTGTAACGTGGTGACATACAGCCTGAATTGCAGCTCAACCCCCTTCCAGTCATTATATGGTATAAGCGTGCCGTAATAATGAATGCCATTTCTTTTGGTTCTCACTTTTTCAAAGAAATCCCAAGATAATTCCAATTCAGGGTGTTTTTCGCAAAGGTACGCAAACAAGCATTGGTGATTTTCTACTTTCACTTTTTCAAGATGGAGCAGTG
This sequence comes from Candidatus Woesearchaeota archaeon, assembly GCA_016177345.1. Classification (GTDB taxonomy): domain Archaea; phylum Nanobdellota; class Nanobdellia; order Woesearchaeales; family UBA12501; genus JACPCA01. The sequence continues at coordinate 10,085 of JACOVM010000064.1, forward strand.
ATTCGGTTAATTCATGGAGCGCATCATAGTACAGCTTGTAAACACTACTCCATTGGTTGCTCTCTTGTTGAAGATTTTTTTTGATGAGGTCTGCAGAGGCTACGTCAGCTTCTGCAATGGTGAGCGTTGCTTTTACGCGTTCGATAGAGATCTCTTCTCTTGGGATGAATTTTCCCTCTTTTTTGCATTTCAAAAATGCATCTTCTTGGGTTAAATAACTAGGCATGGGTGCTCACCTCAATAA
>JACOVM010000081.1 GCA_016177345.1 Candidatus Woesearchaeota archaeon
ATGGTATGCTTACCGACTGGCTCTTGGCGATTCTTAGTGTTCTTTTGGTCAGTATGGTCTCCTTAGTTGGGCTTGTTAGCCTCTCCTTATCCCCCCATAGCCTGAAAAACATGCTGATCTATTTTGTCAGCTTTGCTGCTGGCGCCATGTTTGGCGATGCCTTTGTCCATCTCCTTCCAGAAGCGGTAGGGGAAGGAGGGATGGGGCTGAACATTTCTGCCTACGTGTTGAGCGGCATTGCGTTCTCGTTTATTGTTGAAAAAATTATTCACTGGCGCCACTGCCACGTTCCACAAGACCATGATCACCCCCACCCATTTGCAATCATGAACCTAGTAGGTGATGCTGTCCATAACTTTATTGATGGGCTGATCATTGCGGCAAGCTATCTTGCAAGCATTCCTGTTGGAATAACAACAACGCTTGCAGTAGTATTCCACGAAATCCCTCAAGAAATTGGTGACTTTGCTGTCCTCCTTCATGGGGGGTACTCAAAAGGGAAGGCAATTCTCTTCAATGTCCTTACTGCATTCACGTCTGTCCTTGGAGCAATAGCTGCCTTGCTGTTAAGCAATCAAATCCCCCAGCTCACTGCTTTCCTTGTTCCTTTTGCTGCCGGAAACTTTATCTACATTGCCGGCTCCGACCTTATCCCAGAATTACATAAAGAAGTAAAGATGGAAAAGTCAATTCTTCAGCTTCTTGCCTTCCTTTGCGGCATCCTTATGATGGTCGTGCTGCTATCGTTGGAATAAGAATTCAAAATAGTTCTCCTGGCCAAAACTTTTTTTTTACTTTTTTTAGGCCGTGATGGTTGTGATTAATGCTGGTGGGATAGTAGGTTCCCTTTCTGTAATCTCACCACATAATGGGTTCCAAACCCGCCAAGCTCGACGTTAACAGCATCAAAATGCTGTCTTCCTGCTCGCTCAAATTCTTCTGCCTCAAAAAATCGATAATCTACTCCAACGAGCCTTGAAAGGCGAGCTGCTGCTTTTACTGCCTGCCGCGGGCTAAAGCTTTTCGTGCCATTCATCCGAGGAAACATATACTGGCTGACATTTGGAACAGCATGCGCAACCACCGCAATGCCATCATCTCGAAGATGGCTTGCCAACAAGCCTATACTTCTGGGAAGGTCGGGATGGTACAAGCTTCGAGAAGCGACGATTCGATGGGGAGCGGGAGAAGGGCGAAGGGATGGCGGCATATTATAGAAGTCCATGGAGCACAAATAAACATTCGGGCCAGTTCGGTAATATGTTTTGGCAATGGCAACTGGGGAGAGGTCGATGGCGCGGACAGTGGTTGTTCCTGAAAAAAGCCTTGTCAAGTTGCCGGTGCCACATCCGAGATCGTCAACGATCATGCCATCTGTTGGCCCAAGTGCCTTGAGAATATCTTGGTAGAGTTGCTGGTCAACCTGGCCAGCAAAAAAGTCGTATACAAGGGCATCAAGATTCCATGCGAGGCGATTAGCCATTGGTGGATGTGTTTTATAGCTATTTATTAAGGTTTGGAATATTTGTATGTATTAAGCTCTGGAGAAAAAATTATCCTGTTTTTTGTTCAAAAACAGGTATGCCATATATAGTCAGCCATATCCAAAAATAAAAAAAAGGATTTACTCCTCAGCAATATCCTCTTCACTCTCGACCTCTGCCTTAAAGAACTTGTCGAGCTTCTTCACCCCTATTTGTGCATTCCAGCTTGCTGGCATGATACCACCTCTTGTTGTTGAACCTCAAATGAGCGAATGCCAGTATGGCCAAGGCCGCCTTCACCGCGAGAAGTTGTGTCGAGCTCATCGACTTCTTGCAGCTGAACAGCCTCGAACTTGTTAAATACTGCTTGGGCGATTCGGTCGCCGCGCTGAATCGGAAACTGCTCTTTTCCGAAGTTGAAGAGAATAACTTTAATTTCTCCGCGATAGCCTGAATCAATCGTCCCAATTCCATTCATCAACCCGATGCCGTGCTTTGCAGCAAGCCCTGATCGGGCCCGAACGTGCATTTCATACCCAGAAGGAACAGCAATTTTCAATCCTGTTGAAACCATCTTAAATTCTCCAGGCTGCACCACAACATTCTCGGCAGCATGAAGGTCCATTCCCGCATCACCAGCACGCGCGTACGACGGAGTTGGAATGCTCTTGTCCAGCTTGCAAATTTTAACAGATAACACACTAAAAATAACGTAGAATGAATTTATAAATTCAATCGTGCTGAAACCTATAGGTTTTTCTGCTCTTCTTTGTTACCTTTATCAAAGGAAAACACGTCATGAAGCCCTTCTTCAACAATAACACCAGTCAAAGCATTTACTTTAATGTTTAATGTCTTCAGTGTTAGAGTGATATACGTGACGTTTACGACAAGGCCGAGGCCATGAATGAATTGAAGAACCATTATTTTTTTGAGAGGGATTTCTGCGGGATACTTTTTTTTCTGAAGCTCATGACAGGCTGCTGCAGCATGGTCTATTGTTTCATGAACCTCAGAAATAATAACTTCAGGAATATCCTGCTGGTCTGGCCTAAAGATTGCCTCGTCTTCTCGAATGCCGAATTGTGGATCGTCATTGATGCTCTCAAAGCTGGTGATCGTGTCATTCGTATTGAGGAAACCAATCTGCCACTCCATCATCGTTTCTGACTGGCCTTGCCGTTCCTCTTTTCCAATCATAACAAAGATGTGGACAAGATACGATTGAGGATGGTTTGTTTTCCATTCCTGATACGCTTGGGCTTGTTCGAGTTGATGGAATTTATCCTTAAAGTCCATAACCAGCACTGATAATGACCGCTTTATATGGTTTTAGGTTTTTGGTGCTTTGGAGAATTGGCTGTTCTACCATATCTACCCTAGACACTATTTATTAAACGGATCATCTATATCATCGAGGTCGTCATAATACTCATCTTCATCCTCCTCATCACCCTTCTTATCATCCTCGTCCTTTTCTTTATCGTTATCTTTATCATCATTCCCTAGTATCGCATCAATTGATGCAAGCTCATCGCTGTAGTCTTCATCGTCTTCACCATCTTCACTATTCTCATCAGCATGGCGATCATTGTTTACTTGCAGTCTTGTTTCTTTTTTTGCCTTTTGTTCTTGTTGAGAGCCATCGGCTGGTTTTCCGGTTTGTTTTCCACCATTATTCCTCAAGAGGTCTCTCCGTACAAAAGCATAGTTAAGCGTAACGCCGTACTTCTTTTCAAGCCTGGCAAAGATACGCAATCCCTTTCCTTGAGGAAGTGTTTCGAAGAGAGCCTGAACAACACAATCAAGCATGGCATTCTCGAGCTTATTCATCTGATCGTGGCCTTTTCTGGCCATGGCATAAGGCCATGCATTGGTGTAGAATTCAATTTTTGCATGCAGCACGGCGTTTTTAGCGAATCTGGCTTTTCGAAATGTCAATCGATTTTTGCTGAAGATTCTTTCATCAGTGGCTTTAAGCATAGCCCTCGTCGCTTCTCTTTCGTATGCCTCAAATACAGCATCAACAAGATCAGCTTCAGAAAATCCTTCATTGATTATCCATCTCCCATCCTTTTCTCCTTCACTCCCCTCTTTTTGGCTGAGGTAGGTTTCCTGAATCTCCCCTTGGAGGATGTGAGCGAGCTTGTCTTCAGGAAGGTGATACCTGCTGCATAAGGAATCAAGCGTAACTTCTCGTGTCTTGAGGGCTTGCTTTTTTCCTGGCAAGGCATCATCGTCAAGAACCTTGCTCGGCTCTAGTTGGTACTTTTCAGCAACACGCTGGCGTATGGCTTGTGCTTCACTGCGGCTAATTGCCGATGCAATGATCGCAAGAATATTATCCATCATTTTGATTTCCATTGCTGCGCGCTCATCCTTGTATGCGCTCTGTTCAAGAATTGGATAGGCTAGAGAGTGAAACTCACATTTTAGTGCATAAGCTTTATTATCAGGGTATCTGTCTGGCAAAAAGACAATGCGGCGAATTGCCTGCTGTCCCTGGTTTCTTTCCCGGTCCGCTGCCTCCTCATTTCGCTTGTTCTCGAGCACCACTTGTTCGAGAACAGACAATGATACTCCTTTGTTTAGTCGGTACTGGTTTGTCCCCCGAAGCTTGGTGACATATTCATCACGGATCTCAGATGGAAAGTATCGGTCCATCTCATTTGGCTGGATACCTATTTTCCTAGCTAGATCCTTCATTCGAAAGGGGGCATGAGCAACCATGTCGCTTAGCTCATGGAAAAAGGCTTCTTCAGCTGTTTCTTTACGAAAGGCGTATAGGGGATTCCTGTCGTCTCTTGCAATATTTTCAACATAGCCCCAGATCATTCCATCATCAGTTTTTACGCCGGTAAAGCGATTGAAGGTCGATTCCTTTAGCTTGCTTTTTTGCCGAAGAACGGTTAAGCTCGTAACGCGGCGTGCATACGTTTCCATTGTTTCTCGAAGGTCTTTTCCATACACTATCCTTTTGCCATCAACAGATTGGATGGGAAGAACTCCTGCAGTCCATAGCCTGCCGGCAATGTCACATTCTTCTTGCCCAAAGAGGGTGTGAAGGTCTGGAAACTGATATTGTGCATTGTTGGGAATAAAACTATAACTGGAATTAGATTTGGTTGATGCTGAAGACAGCGAAGAGGTACCGCCTTGTTGAGCATTTATTCTCGTTTGTAGTGCCATATTGGCAGAGGCATTCGAGTTCTATATAAAGTAATCCCAATAACCTTTTAAATATACTCTGGTAGCTATCCTTCATGCAGGTTATTGCTGATCTTCATATTCATTCCAGATTTGCTGGCGGCTGTTCGAAGGATATCACTCTTGCAAAGCTGGAGCACTACGCCAGAATAAAGGGGGTTGATGTGCTCGGCACTGGCGATTTTCTCCATCCAGGGTGGCAGAAAGAAATACGGCAGGTTCTTGTCGAGGATGGATCGGGAATGTTGCGATCAACAACAGGATTTCCTTTTATTCTCCAGACAGAGCTTTCGTTCATGTACAGCCATGAGGGAAAAGGCAGGCGTGTTCATCTTGTTGTGCTGGCGAAAAATCTAGACATCGTCAGCCAAATCACAGACCAGATGCTCAAGCATGGGCGTATTGATTATGATGGCAGGCCGATCTTTGGCATCCCCTGCAGCCAATTCGTTGAAGAGATGATGCAGATTGACAAAGATATTGAGATTATTCCTGCCCATATTTGGACGCCATGGTTCAGCTTGTTTGGCTCAAAGTCAGGCTTTGATCGCATTCAGGACTGTTTTCAAGACCAAACCAATCACATTCATGCGTTAGAAACAGGGCTTTCGTCAGATCCGCCAATGAACTGGCGGCTTTCCCAACTTGATGGCTTTAATCTCGTGTCCTTTTCCGATCTTCACAGCTATTGGCCATGGCGGCTCGGGCGTGAGGCAACACTCTTTGACGTAAAGAAGGAGAACGAGGACGATGCCGCGATAACCTACAAAGGTATTATTAACGCGCTTCGCACTGGAGATGGCCTTTCTGGAACGATCGAAGTAGACCCTAATTATGGAAAATACCACCTTGATGGGCATCGTGTGTGTAAGGTGTGCTGTACTCCAGCCCAATCAAAACAATACAAGAATATCTGCCCAACATGCAGGAAACCCATGACCATTGGTGTCCAAAATAGGGTGGACGAGCTTGCTGACCGGGAATTAGGGTTTAGAAAAAAGACGGCGAAGCCATTTCATTCTCTTCTTCCATTGTCTGATCTTGTATCAGCGGTGACAAAAAAGGCTGTTGCATCAAAAGTTGTCTGGCAAGAGTACGATAAGCTGGTCCAGCACTTCACTTCAGAGTACCATGTGCTGCTACACTCTACTCCGGAAGAGCTAGAGTCCGTAACAACACCTGTCATTGCCGGCATCATTCTTAAAAATAGGGAAGGCGGCCTTCAAATCACGCCGGGGTATGATGGGGGGTATGGGAGGATTGTTATGGGTGATGCAACTAACGAGCAAGGCAGCGTATTGCCGGAAAACAAGCTTGTTAAACAACAACCCTCTAAGATACGTGTGCAGCGGGGATTAGATGAGTGGGCTGCAAAGTTATAATCATTCTTTTTTGGCGTCCTAAAAATCCGCCTATCAAAGAAAGTGCTTGTTAAGCCTCGGGCTTTAGCTCAAGGCAGGGCGCTTTCGGCGGATTTTTATGACTCCAAGTACTTTGCTGTTTTTCATTTTTTTAAAGAGCGCTAATCACGCCACTCGCTTTGCTCGGGCGTGAACGGCTAGAAGTGGCGCAGTCGCCATCGTTCTTAACATCGAGTCCTTTTTTCGTGCTCCACATCCCTGATGGAGCACGAAAAAAGGACTGGAATAGAAATAGCAGTGCGACTGCGCTAGTCTAGCGTCGTTCACGGCGTAGCCGTGATTGTCCTTATAACCCATTTATCTGACAAAAGATGCGTTAACCATGAGGGGATCATTATTTTTTAGAAGTAAATAGCAGAAAAAACAACCAATCTGCCTTTTCAAATTAAACATTGAAGAAAAAAAGATGTCCCACAGCGTGGGACACTGGAAGATTTATTTGCGCTTCTTTCTGCGCGAGCTTGACTTTCGCTTCTTTGTCCCAGATTTTCGTCTGGAAGAAGCTGCTTTTCGTCGTCTTGCCACGTTGCAACACCTCTTTTTTTGTTTTTCATAGAGAAAAACAAGGTTTAGAAACTTTATAACCTTTTTTGTTTATAAATATTTCTATTTTTTTCAAATTTTTGCGAGATTTTGTGTTGTGCTTCCTTTTGTTTGTGTATTGTTG
>JACOVM010000082.1 GCA_016177345.1 Candidatus Woesearchaeota archaeon
GTAGTCAGTCTGCTCCTGCATGGACTTTTGTAACGAATAACTATGGTAATATTGACTTAGGTCCATATTATAATACATCTCCCTCACCTACGTTTGCTGATATCGATGGTGATTCTGATCAAGATTTTTTTATTGGTTTATCGGATGGCAGGATAGATTTTTATAGAAATATCATTCCCTTGTCAGGCATGTATCTTCGAGCAGCTCTTGCAGCATTTCTATTATCTTATTGTGCACCATCCACGACAGATGTGGGAAGCCCAATTATGTTAAATCAGGGCGTTACTCCAAAGGTTTGCTTTGGGCAAATGGGGCGGAATGACGGCGAACGTGACATTCGAAGAGCAAGGTTATTTGCTTTCGAAACAACAGGCGATGGGAGTGTTGATGAGATAGTTCTGACCATTGCAGGAGACGTCTTTGATGGTAATCCTCAGTCATTACAGCTTCTTCGTACAACAGATATTGTTTACACTGTGAGGGAAGGCCTGCCAAAAGAACGGCAGTATGTTCAAGGAAAGCAGCCTGATGGCGGCATAGATGTGAAGGCCATGTCAAACTTATCTAAAGGATGTTTTTCAGAGAAGGCAGCACAGGGATCCATCTAAGTAAGCTTAACTCTTAGCTTAGCAACAACCTTTATAAACCACCTTCCTTCTCCTGCCTTCGCTGAGAGCCGCAGAGCGGACGCCCCAGAAGAGGGCGGTAAGTCTCGGGGAGAGTATAACTATGGCACAATTTAAAATATGCATTGGAGACCCAAAGGCAAAGAAAAGTATTCAAAAAGAAGTAAGCGGCGATGCTGCTGCCCCATTTCTTGGCTTGAAAATAGGTGACAAATTTAACGGCGAGCTTCTTGACGTAACAGGATACGAATTTGAGATCACCGGCGGAAGCGACATTGCTGGCTTTCCCATGAGGAAAGATGCCCAAGGCACTGGGCTCCGAAAAATTCTTGCGATTAAAGGAATTGGCATCAGCAACAAAAAGAAGTACCGCTCTAAAAAAAAGAAAGGCCTTCGCACCATGAAGGGCATGAGGCAGCGAAAGACGATAGCGGCAAACACTATTTTTGACCGAACAGCGCAGATCAATGCGAAAGTGGTGAAGTATGGGGTGACACCGCTGATTGAGGAGAAAAAAGAAGAAAGCGTGAAAAAAGAATAGTAAGATATTTTCTCTGTTTTATTTTTCTCTTCCCATAAGGCTTAAATACTGCTAGGATCAGACGCCAGTCATGGCTGATGCTTCACCAATTATTGAACTCATTCCTTCTACTGGAAAAGAAGATGGATGGAAGCGCTTTCTTGATGCTAGAGAACAATTTCTGAAACATCCGCTTCCCACTCGGCACGAGTTGATGCGGCTTCATGAGCTCGTTACTCCCAAAGCGGGATTTTCTGAGGTACCGGTGAATGGTAGGGCTGAATTTATGGCTGAGCTTATTATTGCAGACCGCCCTGACTGGGAAAAAAAGCATCGGCAATTAACAGAGCGCCTTGCCCGAGCGCCCTATCAAGGGGGGATGTCAATGAAATGTACACGTATGTCTGTGTCACGCTCGTTAATCTCTGCAAAGCAGATACCGTTGTTGATGTCCAAGAAACATTTAACGGAACCTTACGGCAGTTAGGAATGAGAACCATCCGTGGCAATGGATTTCCAGAGATAGTCTACCATTCCCATATGTGTGTTTATGGTGGCAGCAATGGTGAGCCTGCGCATGTTTATCGCGGCCTTTCAACCGGGCTTCGAGAGGTGTATGCTGCTCTTTGCGATACACATGATGAGCGCATGCGTAATGCACAAACACTTGATGACCAGATTAAGGCAGAAGCGTTCTTTCAAATTGTTGGTACAAGAGCTGTTCATCCCTTCTTTGATGGAAACGGCAGGACCTTCCTTACCCATCTCGCATTGACATTGGGGCGTTTTGGCCATCCTGTTTCAGATTACCAAACGCTTTCACGCCTTGCGAGGGGATTAACAACAATCACAAACCAATTACTGGAACGCATTCTGGATGATACCCATGTTGGATTTTTAAGCGAGCTTGATTCAATGATGCTTAACATAAAGTTACCAAAAAGACAAGGGCACATGGCAAAGTTGCGTGCAGGATTAGATCATGCAATTCATACGAACGCGTATGACATGTATACTAATGCTGCATGGTGGCAGATCAAGCGCGTGCTTCTTCGAGAAGGAGCTGTTCAGCCAACTGATTACGAGAAAGGCTTGTTTGAAGCTGAAGAATTGTATTTTAGAGATTATCCTGATGCTGAACAACGAGGACTCGTGTTAATTGCCATTCCACAAGGTGAACACCAACAGCTCACTCGAGATGGAAAGGTCAGTTACTTTTTTGATCTTCCCGGGGCCCATATTAATACAGAAACAGGGCGATTAGTAAGGAGTGAGGGAGAATAAACAGAATAGTTAAACAATAAACAGATAGTTAAACAGAATAGTTCTTGCCTCAATCTTTTAATCTTTTCCTGGCAGCAAGCAATAGCGGGAAGCCATGCCATACGCTCTGCTGTACGGCATGCTGTGTTCTCTGGCGATATCTGCCGGTGCAAGCCCTTGTTCGGCAAACGTTCTCACCGTCTGAAGTGATGCTGTGCTTCTCGCTTTTCTTGGCTTGTACCAGCAAAAACCCCGAAGGCTGCCCAAGCGCCGTGCTGCAATATAAATGTTTTCACGGGCAGCAGTGAGCAATTCTTCACCTAAGCTTGTTCTGGCATGCATCTCTTCAGCTGCTTCTAAAAAGAAGGCAAAGGGAATTGTTCTTAATCTTGGCTGCAGCCAGTACGACTCTGCCGCGTACTGGAAGGGAGTATGGCTGCAATGCTCAGTAAATCTCTTCCATGCATGAACTGCAGCATGTTCACTAACATCTGGAAAGCTTAATGGCTTTCTGGACTGCCAGTACGACTTTGTGAGATATGCCTCATGGAGCGGAACACCTGCATACAGCGCAAGCTTTTCCCGAAGATCAAGAAGAGCCATAATTCCAAAGTCATGAGCACGCTCCAGGAGCTCAAATTCAGAGGTTGACAAGATATCACGTGCCGTGGCGTGATTTCCTAAGTGACGGCCGAGAGCTCGCTGGCCTCTCCTTGACAGCCGAAGCTCGCGGAGTGTTTTACTTAATACGGCATCAATTGTTGTCTTGGATGTTGTTGTCTGTGACGAGTCCATACGGGGTCTGAAAACGGGAAAGATATAAAGCTTCGTGAAGAGTATGGTATTAATTGGTTTATTCAGGCTGTGTACGACAAATTCTCTATGTATTCCAGACATACTAGAAAATGACAAACACGGCTACGCCGTGAACGACTGTGATCAGGCGCAACCGCATGATGATTACAATCCAAATCCTTTTTTCTTGCTCCTCAATATATGTGGAGCAAGAAAAAAGGACACGATGTACACTTCGATAGCGGTTGCGCCATCTCAACCCGTTCCCGCCCGACCAAAGGTCGGGGCGGGATTGTCATCATTCTTATTCTAAATTTTCTTGAAACTTAAACATGATATGAAAAAGCAATGAAGAAGAATATTAAAATAAAAGAAAGAGAACTAAAACCTTACTGTTCTGCCGCAAGAGCACGCTTCATTCGCCCTATGCACGGCTCGCAGTAGATTTCACTTGGCTTTGCGTTAATCATTCTGCCATTGCACGATCGGCAGTGGCTGATTTTTTTATATCCGGATATTTTTGCAAACACTGGCATGGTTTTCTACCCTCCTTTTGAACCCCCTAATGAAGATAGTGAGAATGAGGATCATTCTCGATACATCTGCATTGGAAATGAGGGTTCTATATAAATATTGTGCGAAATCATTACCATCCATCAGTGAGTAATGTATTGCTATTGTCGGTTATTATAGGGTGTTGCTGGCAAAGAAGCTCTTTCACAAGCCGTGCTGCCAGCTTCACCGTCATTTCTCTCACATCTTGTCTTGGATTCACTTCAACAAGATCTGCCATGCCAAAGTTAGTCATACAGCGCAGCCGTTGAACCAGATAAATGATTTCTCTCGAAGAAAGCCCGCCAGGCTCTGCAACATCAACACCAGGAGCAAATGCAGGGTCAACAACATCCATGTCAATTGACAAATAAAATGAGGGCCATTCTCGAATGCGTTCCATGACCAGGTCTGATAAGTTTTGAATGCCATGTTCGTACAAGTCCTTCATAAAAAAGCATTTGATCTTGTGGCGGCTGAGAAATGCCTTCTCTTCACTTGTCCATGAACGCGTTCCCACTAAGAGTATATGTGAGGCAGGAACGCCGTGCTGAATGAGTTCGAGGAGTACATCCTGCTGTCCAGGAAGGTTGTATTGAGGATTGCAATCTGGGTGGGCATCGAGCAGGACAAAGCCTGCATTAGGGTGCGTTCGAAGAAATGAAAAAAAGCATGGCACGGTAATGAACTGGCTCCCGCCAAGAATAATGGTTCCACTATTACCCCCATTACCCCCGTCACTACCCTCATTATGGTGGCCAAGGCAGGCTTGAATGTTATGCCCTGTCATGCCCAAGTCGTCATTGTACACTTCAACAGCGTCAATATTGTATGTGGTGGCTGCTCCTTTTTCCGAGAGCCCCAGGGTAGAAAGTTGAGCAATAATGGCATTGGGCGCTTCCTCAACACCATTGTTTCCAAAAGGAATGCGAAGAACTGATGCCATGGTAGTCAGCCAACGATACATTGATGTATTAGATCCTATTGGGCCTGGCGTAGAAGCTCATCAATCTTCGACTTCAGCGCTGGCTTTGGATAAAACCCAATAATGCGATCAATTTCCTTGCCATCCTTAAACATGATCATGCAAGGAATTCCTTGAACATCAGACTCCTGGGCAAACTCCGGGGCTTCTTCAGTATCTAATTTTGCAAATACTATTTTTCCTTCATATTCTTTGGCGAGTTCTTCAAAGATTGGCGCGAGCTGCCGGCACGGGCCGCACCAGGCCGCCCAAAAGTCAACAAGCGTGATGCCTTTCTGTATTTTTTGCTTGAAATTAGCCGAGGTTAGTGCTATGGCCATGGTGTTTTCCCCCAATTGTTTTTGAAACAGCAGTTTTCGTATTCATCTGTTTTGGTGCAGATCGCTCTCGCACCTCTCGCGCATTTCGCGTCATCGTGACACCGTGCAGCAAAAATTGCTTCGTGTCTTTGTCCATGTCAATGAACTGGTCTGCCTGGGCTTTCAGGAGTGAGGATGCTGTTTTTCCAAAGGCAATCACTTCTGTCCTGCAGCCAAGAGAGCTGACGTAATCCAGCAAATCTTTGAAATCACCATCACCGGAGACAAGGATAACCGTATCAAGCTTTGGCGCCATTCTCATGACATCCATGGCAATGCCAACATCCCAATCCCCTTTCTTTGCCCCTCCGAAAAATACTTGAAGGTCTTTTGAGCGCACCTCAAAACCGATCTTTTCAAGCGCTTGATGAAAGTGCTCTTCCCCTTCAACATCAGCATTGATGACATAGGCGAAAGCACGAATGAGCTTTCGCCCGGCAATGGCTGTCTTGAGGATATTAGCAAAGTTCACCTTTAACCGATATAAATTTTTTGCTGAATAATACAAGTTTTGAACATCAATAAAAACGCCAACGCGCTGCTCATGATGCTGCTGGGATAGCATGGTACACCTCTTGTTTTCTGTTTTCTTGGTCTTGAATTTCTTTTTTGTTTTTCTTGAGTGATTTCTTTTCTGATTAACAACATCAATATTTTCTTATGGTCTCTTTACGTCCAACCTTCAAGCTTTGGCCCTTTTTGGACATAATAATACGCAGACTGGGCTGCTTTTGAGCCGTCAGCAGCTGATGTGATGAATTGTTTGAGCGTTGTTGAGTTCGTCATGTCTCCAGCAGCAAACACCCCTGAAACGTTTGTCCTGCCTTCGTTGTCCACCTTGACAAAATCCCTTTCATCAAGCTCAACACTGAGGGATTTTGGGATGGCAACAACCGGAACAGAGCCAATCTCGACAAAGACGCCGTCCATCTTGATGTCTTCGCCAGTATCGAGCGTTACGCCCTCCACTTTTTTTGCGCCATTTATTTTTGTGACGTTGACGTTGTGCATGACCTTAATTTTTTTGTGCGCGTACACCTGCTCTGCTGTTATCGGCTCTGCGCGAAGGCGCTCTTTGCGATACATCACGATGACATTTGTTGCGTATTCGGCGCAAAGCAGCGCTGCCTGGGCTGCAGAGTCAGAGCCGCCAACGACCCCCACAATTTTATTCTTAAAAAAAGCAGCATCGCACGTGTAGCAGTACGACACTCCACGGCCGGCGAGCGCTTCTTCTCCGGGAACACCAAGGTGCTTGTGCTTCATTCCACTCGAAAGAATAAGCGTTTTTGCATCATATGCTTTTCCATCACTCAGCGTTACCTTAAACCCTTTAGCGGCTTTCCTTGCCTCCTGCACTTCTCCCTCAACAAGAGGAACGCCGTAAGACTTGACGTGGCTGATAAACTTCTCCATCAGCTTCATGCCAGTAATGCCAGGATCCCCAATCCAGTTGTCCACCAAGTGGGCCTCGTTCCCTGTCCCCCCATAATCTTTGGCAATGACGAGGGTATTGAGCTTGAACCTGGTAGCGTACAATGCAGCCCCAAGCCCCGCAGTCCCGCCCCCTATGATGATTGTGTCATACATGGTTAGCACAATACAGGCAGGTAGGGCTTGGTTTATAAAGATTGCGAGGCATTTTGGACCGTAGGTTTTGGGGTGTTGGTGATGGGGTGAAGGGAGCTGGGTGGCTGGAATACCTCACTACCGACTACCCACACCCTAAAACATGCCGTAACGCTTTTATAGAGCCCGTTATTCCCCTAAAAAGTGATAAAATATGGGGGATAATTCATCCGATCAAGCGCCTGATGCGCAGGACCTTGCAACACTTCTTGGAGCAGGGCCATACATGGCCTTACGCCACCAATCAAGCACAGCTATTCTCTCAAAACTGATTGATGACCTTGTTGGCACGCCAATTCCTGATTCCTCAAAACCAATAAGCCATGAAACCTATCTTCAGGCCAGGGACCATCTTTCAAGGCTAACCACGCTTGCCGCGATAGCCGGAAACAAGCGCCTTGACCTGTTTGTTGGCCAGTGGGCCACCCTGCAAAAAAATTACGCTAAACAAGTTATCACTAAAGTGAAGGAAGGGGTTGATGACTTACAGGAACGACTCGAAACATGCGACTTAGAATTGGCTGATGCCGCCACTGTACAGCAAGCGTATGATAAGATGAAAGAACTGGGCCTTGATAAAAAGCTTTATGAAAACTTAGAAAGGAGGGTCAACGAGCAGAAGAGAATCGCTAACGAACAGGCACAGCTCAAACGAACAATCTCTGGCGTGTCAAAGGTTGAACAAACGCTTGCCACCCTTATTGAAAGCGGGATGAATTCAGTTCATTATCGCATTCTTTCAGTTCAAGAAGCGCAAGAGCAGCTTGGAAAAGATGAATACACTGGCCCGCTATTTGAGCCATTATTCGTGTCCACCAAGGCAGAAAGCACGGTACGAGACATCTTTATGAGGACGGCAGCTGCCCCGGTACTGCGAAAACAAGATGCCTCAACAGAGCTTCAAATGAATGGAGATATGCCTGACGTCTTAAAAGAGCTTGTCATCGTTTATGATTATGTTACTGCGCAAAAGCCTGGAACGATCATTAATCCAAGCAGATTCAGGCCGCAATTAGGCCTTGAAGCTCTTGGAGCAAAAGGCATTGGGTCCTATCTTGAAGATAATTTTGAAGTGTTCGGTGTTCAACTTCGGGATGCCCAAGGATCAAGAACATTCATCAGGCAGGATACTGGTGCGCCGATGGATAAAAAATCATTTTTGCAGCACATGCTTGGCGGAAAGCTTCAAGGGCCAGATGCCAAAACAGTCAATGATTTTTATTTCGCAAAAGCATTAAGCACGATGAGAGAAAGGCCTGAGGCATACACTGGATTTACTAAAGATCATCTTATTGCAATTGCTGAAAACAAGGGATACCCTCTTTCATCGATGTATGTTGCCCGCCACATAAATAACCATGGAGATAGATATGGTTTGACCTATGTTCGAGAGCCTGAAGGCCAAACTCCTGCAGAAGTCAAGTTTGCGAAGGTTGAGCCAACGGAAACGCAGATAGGGCTGTGCCGCGAGGCAGCCGCGTCGTACGGCACAACCCGCTTTGTGGTTGGCGGAAAAGACGATGAGTTAGTGCGGCGAGTTCACGAACTGCACCCGGAGAGCTTCATATCCCCAAGAGTTACCGAAGAAGTAATGAGCGGGCATGCAGCTGGGTGGGGATATCGGGTTGCAAGCATGCAGCCGCTTCAGTATCAGCGTGAAGACTTCCAACGTGGCGACCAGACAGCAAAAAGTGGCCAAGAAGCTACGCCAGCAGCAACTGGAAGGGCAAGCCGGCGTTCAGGGTTAATGTGATTAAGGTAATTGTTCTGAAATAAATAAGGTGGCAACAATTTGGTAACGAAAGTTTGGTTTGATAACGATAGTGGTTGTATAGTGATTGTATAATGCCATTTCCTCGAGTAACGCAACAATGGGCAAGAGAAGTAAATAGAAGATTAGTTTCTTTAGAAGAAGAATTATCAATAGGCGGAATGCTGAAAGATGCAGTTGGCCACTTGCGGAACCATGTTCCTCACACCGAGCTTTATGGAAGAGATGAACATAAAAAAACTCCTTTTCAGGATTTAGAGGAGATGAGCAATCTTCTTACCGAGCTTCCGAAGGAGCACCGAACGCCAAAGAAGGAGCGGGCATGGGCGTTGTTTTATGGCCTCAGGTACCACTATGGCTTTTTAGAATCATTACGAACAGGAGATTGGGTAGCGTGGCCGGGCAGCCAATCCATGGTGAATTGTTATAATCAAGCAATTGCAACATTTGCCGCAGCCCAGGCAGCCGGATTAGACCCGGTGCTCGTCGAATTTATCGGGCTTCAAGCTAGTGAGAAGACCAATCGTTTTGGGCACAGCCTCGTGGTGGTCAACGTTGCAGATGACCGATCAAGAGATACGCCAGAGTATTGGGTGATTGACCAGGCAATGGCCATGTACGGCCCTGTTCAATTTGGCGAACAGGACATGGTTGTTGAAAATTTTGCAAAGCACCAACAATGGAGAAGAACACAAAGAAGGGACTATCAAAAAATGGAATTTGGGTTTATTCAAGCATTACAGCAGGATGAGGAAGCGATTGTTGCCCAAATGCAATACTTAGAAGAGCATCCGAAAGCAGTCTTGTACGGTGGCCAACGCATTGGTGTGCCGGAGATCGATGCATGGCAAAGCCAAAAACCAATCCGCACAGGATGGTTTTTAAAATTTATTTCCAATGATGGGGATAGAGAACAAGGCGTTCTTGCATCCAGGATTTTTATTAACAGGCCTGGCATCAAAAGCAGGGGATTAGAATACCAAATTCATATTAATGACGATGGAACAGGCACGGCAGTTACTGATGAGCGTGTTGTTGGCTACTTCTGCAGCGGACTAGTGTGGTCTGACTTTGTCGATCAGATTCCACTCGTCACTATTCCCGCAAAAGACATCCCAACATTAACCAAAGGATTATCAGCTCTGCCGTTAGAAAAAAGAGTTGAGTTTGAGCAGGATATCATGCACCAGCGCCCCCATGCAAAAGACAATAAGGCAAGGATTGCTGCTGCGCAAGCATCTTATACAACAATGCGTGCATCAGAAGAGTATGGTGACCTTGTCTGGGCAATAAGCGCAGTAGAAGCCTTGTATCAGCACGAGAAAGGAGAAAAAGAATCATACTTATCCCCTGCAGAACGCCAGCGAGAGCTTAAAAAACTTGCCAGAGCAAACCAGTGGTTTGACTATTATCATGATGCCACGCGAAAGCTGAAGAAAATGTCTACAGCAAAAAAGAAGATTCTTGGTGACGTACGATATTCTGCAACACATCATTTGCAGCTTCTCCACCAAAGCCAGCTTGAAGACCGGCGCGCATACCTGTTTAGCCTTATGGACGACCAGGAAGAAATGCTGGAATACATTCTCCAGCAAAAGCCAACCTTCATTGACGAAGCAGTGGATCGCTTAGTATTTTACAACAGGCGAATTCGAGGAAAAGAAGATCGTGTTGAAGAGATGGTACAAAAAGCATTTGGCGGCAATGCTGGAGAAGCGGTAGCTGCCGGCTATCGCAGAATCTTTGCTGAGTTTCTAGGCCATATTGCTGTGACAGAAGAACAGCTCATGTTAGGCCGGTATAAAGAAAAAGTGTTGCAAAAACTTGGCGTGAAGCAGTAATGAAACAAAAAAGTGAATCGAAGAAGAAATAAAGAATATATTGACTAAATATTGGCTAAATCAATTACATCATGCCAGACATGGTTGGCATCTGAGGCATGTCTCGCGCCGCTGGAGAGCCACTTCTTCCATAATGCCTCGATGACTGTGATGCAGGCGAAGGGGATTGTTGAGGTGGTATTCTCTGTTGCTCTTCATTCCTCTTTTCGTATTTGACACCAGCTCCACTTTTCTGATTAGTAACTATCGTAGCGCCATTATCGGTTGTAGTGACAACAGGAAGAGAAATTCCTCCTTTCAAGCGAAGTGCTTGTTCAGCATGCCCATACACGAGCATGAATGCTGTTTCTTGATACACGGTGCAGCGTACTTTTCTGTTTCCTAAACCCTCATTTGCTTTTGCAGCAGCATCTTCTAAGGACACATCGCTTCTGCCATGGGCGGCAACGACCTTGTTCTCAAAACGGCCTTTGGGCAATGCCCCATCACTCTGGTATTCTGTGCGAAGCCTAAACACGTCGTACTGTATGGAATCCGGCTCTTTTTTCAAACGATCACCATAAGCATGCCTGAGTTCGGAAATGGCATCGCTGCGATATCGCGCAAGCCGCCCTTTCTTCTCTGTGCTTCGCTGGACAAGCCGAACAAGGAAGTATGGCACTTCCACTTTTCTGTCTGCAGCAACAAAAACTTTTTCCCTATCATAATCGAGAACCTTTCCACCAAGCGCATTTTCAATAGCATTAGCAACAGTTGTCGTGCTTGATCCCGTATAGGTTTCATCTGATGGCTTTCCATCACGAAGAGCACGCAGGGTGACGGCATACGTAGTTTTAGTAAACGTAACATCTTGGGGGTGAAGGCCTGTTCTTATCTGAAGCGCTTCAGCCACCTTGGAATCAATACTTCCTTCGGCATTCTCAAGCTTTCCCTCAAATTGTGCGCTAATATCTAGAAGATCAGTACGATGAGCCAGTATTGATTGGGGCAGCTGCTCTTGTTTTGGCGCTTCCGCTTCTTTCTTTGCTGCAGTATCCTTTGCCGCCGTATTCTTTGCTGGTGTTGATCTTGAGGCCATGGCTATCGAGAAAGCGCTGATCCTTAATAAATCTTTTGGTTGCCTTCCCAACAAACATTTAAACCCAGGTACACCCCGTCAAGCCATGGCATCCCTAAAGCGCCTGAAGCGAAAGCTGAAGCTCCAGCAGAATCGAAAGCTCGATGAATTCATTCCAAAAAAGAACCCTGCAGTTGAGGCTATTGAGGCAATCGCATTTCAACAGCTTAGCCAGCTGACGAGAAGAAAGATAAAAAAATAAAGATAAAAATAAACAAAAAGTAAAGCAATGAGAAATAATAAATAAAACAAAAAGAAAATAGAAATAAAAAACACTAATAAAAAATAATAA
>JACOVM010000074.1 GCA_016177345.1 Candidatus Woesearchaeota archaeon
TGGGGGTTTTGGCAATTTTGATAGGATATTCAGAACTTATAGTCCTAAGAAGGAGAAAATAGCTATTCCACAAATATTGTTGATGATATCGTGCCATGGGGGATGGTCGTATTCACCCTCTTTTTGGGTATATCTTCTTTGGGAAGGAGCTTCTATATAAACCTTTCGTTTTTTAACTACTTATTAGTGGTATTAATATGGTTTTTATGGTTTTCAAGAACATGGTTTAAAACAGGTAAAACTGCTGTTTTGTTGGGTTTTACAGGTGGTTGAGAGAATAAGCGTCAAGCACCGTGGTGTCATCTTATCTAGGATTATAGTTATCGATCCCTTTTGAAGGCTAATCCTTAAATAAAGCCCTCATTCTCCCGCCCCATGGCAGAGCGTCGTCAGGGGCAGAGAAGGCCAGCAGCCAGAGTTCCTCTTGAGAGGGTTCCTTCTAGAGTTCCTATCCAAGTTCCTTTAAATAGACGGCCATCGAAAGCTGTTGCTCTTGTACATGGTGTTCAACAAGTCGGCAGAACCTACCGAATGCTAGCTGATCCGATGAAGCCAACTATAGATAGGCTTGTTGATCCTGTTGCTGTTGTTGTTGGAGGAAATGCAGCTCTTTCTCTCGGATTATATATTGTTGGAAATGGCCTTGGCTCGATGATGGGTGGCGATGTGTTTGCTGCTCCGGGAGCGCTCAACGCGGTAGCAGAGGTGCTTGTCAAGGGAGTAACGTATCCTGCAGTGTACCTTGTAGGAAATCGTGCTGCAATCCTCCCCTTAGCACGGCATGTGCGGCATCGTCACACTACTCCAAGCTGGCCAAACCATGCCAAAACACTTTCAGCTGTTGCAGGGATGCTTCTCCTCAGCCATGGGCTCTCTGAATATACCATGGCACAGCCAGGGTTTTTTCCAAAAATAGATCACGTTCTCTCTGGCCAACTGGTGGTGGACAGTGCGATTGGTCCCGTGTATGGCCTTGCAAATCTTGTTGATTATAATCTCTCCTCGCTCTCATTCCCGCCACGCCCTGCCGAAGTAGAGCCGGAGCCTCCTCAACCTGAACCACAAGAAAGCCTTGCATCTCTTTCTCAAAAAGCGCCAGATGCACTATCTTATGGTCAAGTCAGCAATGATATTGGTCAAATCCAATCGATAGGAATACCTATAACTCTTGAGCAGTTGGTCTATCTTGCCAGAACAGTCTATTGGGAAGCAGCAAATGATGCACCAACTCCAAGGGCTCTTCGAAAAGGGATGCAGGGAGTTGCATCTGTCATTCATAACCGCTGGAGATACGATAACCTCTATGAGGAGAGGAGTAGGACAGGTGAGGATTCACTTGGTGAAAGGCCATTTTCGTACCAGGATGGAAATAGCCATTACCATATTATTGTCAAGCATGGCGGTGATACTTGGCAGTTTACCTGTGTTCGGGACAGGCCCCGCTATTATTACCCAGAGTATACAGAAGATCCGCGTGAATCTGAGGGGCAGCCTATGCTCGATGGCGATAACGTACACATCGCTGTTGGAGATATGGATAAGTATCAGGCACAGCTCGCTTACCAAGCCGTGGTAGATGTTCTTCTTGGAAGAGTTCCTGACCCAACAGGAAAAGCATTGTTCTACATGAATCCTGATTATGCCGATCCTGTCAATCGTGATGGCTGGGGAAGAAATGATGGGAAAAAAAAGAGTGTGGAAATAAACAGCCACGTCTTCTATACCGTTGATGGGGAAGATAGAGACAAATGGACAATGTCACTATTATAATCTCCTACCTAAAGAAAAACAACCAAATATAAAAAAAACAACAAAATATAAAAACCGAGGGGTGCTTTTTCTCCCTATGTATAAAAAGAGGGTGATTATTGTAGGCGCAGCAGGCCGCGACTATCATAACTTCTTAGTGTATTACAAAGACAATCCGGCTTATGAGGTTGTTGCGTTTACGCAAGCCCAAATTCCAGGGATTGAGAAGCGCTCGTTTCCAAAACAGTTGGCTGGAAGGTATTATCACGCTAATATCCCCTTCTTTCCAGAAGATAAGCTTGCAGAGCTCATCAAAAAGTATAAGGTGGATGAGGTTGTACTGGCATATTCTGATCTTCCTTACGATGCAGTCATGCACAAGGCCTCGTTGGCATTGGCGTGCGGTGCTAACTTCACTCTTCTCGGCCCGAATGCCACGATGATTAAGACAAAGATGCCGGTAATCTCTGTCTGTGCTGTCAGAACTGGCTGTGGAAAGTCCCAAACATCGCGAGAAGTTTGCAGAATTCTCCAAAAGAAGGGGTATCATCCAGCTGTTGCCCGTCATCCGATGCCGTATGGTGATCTTGTCAAGAAGCGCGTTGAGTATTACTCAAAGCCATCTGACCTCGTGAAGTACGACACCACTATTGAAGAGCGTGAAGAATATGAGAAATATGTCAATGAAGGGCTTTCTATTTACGCAGGCGTTGATTATGGTGCAATCCTCAAAGAAGCAGAAAAAAGGCATGATTTCCTCTTATGGGATGGTGGAAATAA
>JACOVM010000068.1 GCA_016177345.1 Candidatus Woesearchaeota archaeon
ATATAAGGTTCTTTAAGGAAACGATGGTTGAGATTCTTCACCTCGACAATGACCAACGCCGAGCCCGCTTTACTGTAGAAACCATCCTGAAATCTTCTCAAACACCACTAGTTCAGCAGTGGACAGCATCTGTCAAAAAGATATCTAAATGCAATCCTGATCCTAAATACCTCGGTCCAGTGTGCGGATAATATGTGCAGAATTGGTTAACGTGCTGAATAATAGATGTTATATGTGATGTGCGTTATATGTGCTGAAAAATGTTGAAGTGCATGAACCTTGTTGATGAAGTGTGTTCTAGAATGAGGCTTAATATACCACTTAATATAAGCTATATGGCTTTTTAGTAGCTATCGTTTAGTATCTCATTTAGTATCTATAGTCATAAGTCATAAACAACCTTTATAAACCACCAGGTGTGTTTGGTTGATATGGCTGGTTTTGATTATTCCTCATTAGGCTTGAAGTGTGGTGTTGAAATTCACCAGCAATTAGAGGGTAAAAAGCTCTTTTGTTCTTGCCCTACGCTTATTCGAAAAGACAAGCCTGACTTTACCGTCCAACGCAGGCTTCGCGCATCAGCTGGCGAAGCGGGAATGGTTGATGTTGCAGCTCTTCATGAACAAAAAAAAGGAAAAGCCTTTCTCTATCAGGGCTATTACGACACCACCTGTCTCGTAGAATTAGACGAGGAGCCACCTGGTGCAATCAATCAGGATGCCCTTCGCATTAGCCTCCAAGTTGCTGCTCTTCTCAATTGCACCCTTATTGATGAAATCCAGGTTATGCGAAAAACAGTCATCGATGGCTCCAATACGTCTGGCTTTCAGCGAACTGCATTAGTTGGCAGAAATGGCTCTCTTGCCATTCATGGAAAAACAATCACAATTCCAACTGTTTGCCTTGAAGAAGAATCATGCCAGGTCATGGAGCGAACTGGCTCTTGCGACGTGTACAACCTTTCTCGGCTCGGCATCCCCCTTATTGAAATATCGACTGGGCCGGACATGACGGCACCGGAAGAATGCAAGACTGTTGCGCTCCAGCTTGGAATGATCCTCCGAAGCGTGCCAGGATTAAAGAGGGGTATCGGCTCGATCAGGCAAGACGTCAACATTTCCATCAAAGGCGGAGCGAGAACAGAAATTAAGGGATTTCAGGAAGTTCACTCCATCCCCACTGTTATTGAGTATGAGATTAAACGGCAGCAGGGGCTTCTCCAGAAAAAAAAGGGCATCAGCGAGGAAGTGAGGAAAGCAGAGCAAGATGGCACGACATCCTTTCTTCGCCCCATGCCCGGCGCTGCGCGAATGTATCCAGAAACAGACGTGCTCCCTATTACAACAGGAGTAGTTTCTGTTGGAACTGTTGAACTACTTGATGATAAAGCTAAAAAGCTCGAAGCTCTCGGAATCGGAAAAGACCTTGCCAGCGCTGTTGCCAAGGAAGGAAATGCAGACTTTGTGATGGAATGCGCCAGAAAATATTCGCAACTAAAGCCTGCATTTATTGCAGAAACCATTCTCTCAACGCCAATCACGATCAGGAGAAAAGAAGGAATTGAGGTGCATCCAGCAAAAGAAGAATTCAGCCTTCTCTTTCATGAGCTTGCTTCAGGAGCAATTGCGAAAGAAGCAGTCTACGATCTTCTTGTTATGCTCGGCAGTACCGGAAAGCTTGACTTCTCTAAATTTAAGCTCTTGTCAAGCAAGCAGATCGAGGAAGAAGTGCAAGATATCATTGCTGCCAACAAAGGAAAGCCACAAAATGTGCTTGTCGGAATTGCAATGGGAAAGCTTCGCGGAAAAGCTGACCCGCAACAGGTTATCATGGCTGTCAAAAAATGGTGCTCGGGATAAGATGAAACACTAATTTTTGATATTATTTCTCAATGTATTCTCCAAAATGAGGATCATGGGTCCAGCACAGAGAACAAGATAGGGTGCATCGTCCATCACGAGCTACCTCTTTCTGCCCTTGTTGTGCGCATTGCTTATTTTTGCTTGCTGCTTATTAGATATCTTGTCCTTTGTTGCCAGATCATGATACCATGCAGCCCAGAGCATGGCCTCATCGCAAGTGTAAAATGTTGACGTGAATGGAGACCCTTTTCTATCAAATACTTCTAAGAACGTTTTGTACTTCTCGATCAGCACTTGATACTGCCGAAGGTAGGATTGGAAATGATATTCATGATACTGCTGAACGACCTCTAAAAAGCACAGCCCCAAATGAGCCCAAATTGTGTCGCGCTCGTACCCCCCACTGAATGGCTCAAACCACACCATTCTTCCAATGGGCTCTTGAGCAGAGCTGTATTTGAGGGGAAATGGGGTGTCAAGGCCGGTTTGCTGCATTTCGTGAAGGCAGGGCCTAAACATTCCAAACGCATCTCTTGAGGAGATGACACCGCACCAGAATGGAAAAACATTTGCATCACCAGTCACGATGTTCTGCTTGGTCGTGTCTTCGTAAAAGAATCTTCCATTCCAAAGCGTTTTAAGGATGGCGTTTTTGATGTCATGTTCTTTGAGCGGGTTGAAAAAGCCAAGCGCAGTAAGGTCATCCCGCAGCATGGAAAGCATGCAGTTATCATACGTTGAAGAATAGCGCTCACTCAAATCCTTGATCGATGAGAAAAAAGTTCTTGTGGTAACCAGGCTGGTGTCAGGATCAAACACTTTATCGTAATACTCTTGTATTTGCTGCAGAAAAAAACGCTCATGCGTACGAAGAATAGTTGGATCAACCTGGCGGATAGCATGAACGAGCAGAGGAAGCGAGTCAGCAGCATAGCGAGGAACATCATACGCCTGCTTGTCTGGAGAGATCGTTGTTGTTACATGCCCTTTTTTCTTAAATACCTCTATTGAGTACAGGAGCGTCTTCTTTGCCTCTGTGCGATATCCTAAGCGGAGAAGCCCCTTCACGCAGAACGCAAAATCTCTTAGGTAGAAATCCTTGAAATGGCCATTGCTCGTCTGAAAGTAGGTTCCGTTCCAGCAGCTTTCTACGATATCGCGGCAGATTTCAAGATGGTCTCCACTGTACGCGTGAAAGCCTTGCCTCTTTACCTGTGATCTTCGTTTTAGCATTCTCAGGCAGCTTGCTGCTTCTGGAAACATGATAATACCCCCAATTCAACGCGTGCAATGGCGTAGCGGACCTGGGAGGATTTGAACCCCCGACCTAAGCATTAGGAGTGCTTCGCTCTATCCAGGCTGAGCTACAGGCCCATCACGCTCAGGGAAGTCAATAGCTTTATAAGGTTTTTGGGGCTTCTCGGCAGAATGGACCAGTACGTTTTGAAGCATCAGCCAAGCGATTTTATCGTCAAGGAACAGCTCTCCCTTTCACTTACCCCGCAAGGCCCGTATGGGTATGTTGAGGTTGAAAAGAGAGACTATGCCATGCTTAAGGCCATTAGAACCATAGCACAAATGCTGGGTGTTGAGCAGAAGCAGATCGGGTATGCTGGAACAAAAGACAAGCATGCAATAACAACACAGGTTATCTCTATCAAGCTTTCCAATCGTGGAAGCTTAAAGAAGAGAGTTGAGCAATTCTCTCATCCTGACCTTCTCCTTCGATTCGTGGGGTATGGAGATAATCCAATCAGCCTTGGCGATCATGAAGGAAACTGGTTTGAGATCACTGTTCGAAACATTGGCCGATTGCCAATCCCCCGCTCTTGGTACATTAACTATTTTGATGAGCAGCGCTTTCAGAAAAACAACGTGCAGATCGGCCGGTATATTCTTCAACGCAGGTTTGAGGAAGCATGTGCTCTTGTTCAAGACAAGGCTGTTCATGACTATCTTGCTGCAAAGCCAAAGGATTGCATTGGAGCACTGCGAAGAATGCCGCACAAAGCACTTCTGCTCTATGTTCACGCGTACCAGAGCTATTTGTGGAATACTGCAGTAGCTCGATGCCTCGAAAAAGAGTATGGCAAAAATGGTTATGGCAAAAACAGAGATCACGCCAAAAATATTATTCGCCACGATTATTCTCTTGGCACGCTTGTTTTTCCAGTAAAAGATGAACTCATTTCTATGAAGATCCCTATTGCGGGATTCGATGCAGGTCAGGACTGCCCTGATATCCAGCAGCTCCTTCGCGAAGACGGAATTTCCCTTCGCCACTTTATTGTTCGAGAAATTCCAGACATCAGCAGCGAGGGAGGGGAAAGAGCTATTGCTGTCCAAGCTGAATCAATGGCTGTTGGGGCATTAGAACAAGATACTCTTAAGGAATTTCGTGGAAAAAAGAAGTGTACGGTCCGCTTTTTTCTTCCCAAAGCAGCGTATGCCACAATGATTATTCAACAGATGTTTTTTGGCGAATAATTTTTGGTGTGGAAAAAAGTGCTATGCCAAACCCTTCTGCTCAAGAATAAACGTGATATTCTGAAGAATCTCGGGAATCGGCTGCTCGCCATCCACCTTGACCAGCTTCTTCTGCTTTTGGTAATGATTAAGGATTGGTTTTGTTTTTTCCTGATATACTGTTAAGCGTTTTCTTATTGTTTCTTCCTTATCATCCTCTCGCTGAAACAATGCTCCACTGCACTTGTCGCACTTTCCTTTCTTTTTTGGCTGGAGATCCATTCCATAGATGGCATTGCAGTCCTTGCACTGCCGTCGTGATGATAATCGCTTGACAATAACATCCTCCCTTGTTTCTAGCTCAATCACTGCATCAATGGGGGTAATGTCTTTTAGCGCTTCCACTTGCACCGTTGTTCGTGGAACCCCGTCGAGAAGAAAGCCATCCTTGCAGTCCTTTTGCTGAAGGCGACCCTTGACCATGCCCATAACAATTTCGTCAGGAACATACTCCCCAGCATCCATAAGCTTTTTTGCCTTCATGCCCAGCTCGGTCTTTTTCGCGATTGCCTCCCGAAACATATCTCCTGTTGAAATGTGGGGGATACGATACTGGTCTGATAAGAGCTTTGCTTGTGTTCCCTTGCCAGTTCCTGGTGGCCCCATGAGAATAATGCGCTTCTTCACCATGCCGCACCTGCATTTATTATATCCTTAGATCCCTTTATCAAATCAATAATCAGCCAACATACCACTGGCCTTCTTCGGTTTCTTCTGCTTTCTTCCAGCCAGCCTCTAGCCGCTCAGCAACATTGGTCATGTGCTTTTTCAGTTCAGCATACTGGCCAGCAACCGCGATAATATATTCCGCATCATCTTTTTCTTTCATGGTAACCGATGCTTTTAGGCCGCGCTTGATGAGCGCCATGAGCCTCGCGTAAAGGTCATTAAGCGGGCGCTTCTCTTCCTCACTAAAGAATCGGCATTCATGGAGGTCATTGATGGTTGTGTCTGGCTGAAGAACTGGCTGAAGCATCATGGTAAACTGGTCCAGCTTATCCACCATCTTCTTTCGGATCTCTGCCAAGAGCAAGGCAGTATCCTCAATGGAGTGAAGCTCGAAATCAGCATAGAGGTCTTGAAAGCTTGGAAGCTTGTATTTTTCCTGAAGCTTGCCATAAAACGCTTCAACTGGGTCTCCTTCATCAGCATCCTCTTTTTTAGCCATTCCTGCTGTTCGGAAATGTCTCTTTAATAAGGTTTTGGTTTTTGGGCTCCCTTCCATCATCAACAATAGAACTCATCAATTCCCAAGCTCGTCATTCCAAATCATTACATCATCAAAAAACTCTCTTTTGGACTCTAATTCCTCAACACAAGCGTCAAGCGAATTTAAGACGCTTAGGATGACTTCTCCATTCCTGGCAGCAACAGCCACATTCCCATCAATAATGTAAAATTGGTCTGGGGCGCCATCCCTTGTCAGATCTGCTTCTTGCATGCGATACTGCTGTGCTCTTCGTTCTGCCTCTACATCGGTTATCTTGCTGTTCTCACTGCTTATACTATAATAAGTTAGTAAACCAATTCCAAAGCCAGCAATAGCGTAAGCAACCTTGCCATACCACTTCGATGAACCCGTATCCTCCATAAAAGTAAGGATATTTTGCTGTTTTATAAACCTTTCTCCAGTTTTCGTCAATATTCTAACAGGAAGGTATTTAAAAGCCTGTCTCTTCCCCGGCTCATGGAATCAGGGGAATTACCGTCGTTAAGCAGGCTTGTTAAGAACTTGCATTGCAACCAGATCGGACAGCCACAAAATGGGGTTGAGGAGGCCGAGGCTGAGCTGCGGCGAGTGCATGCCGCATTTAAGGCAGCAACAGCAACAGGCCAGGAAACTCAACGAATTAGCGGGAAGTATTCTGTTCCGAAACGAACGATTTACGGTTGGAGAAAAACACACAAAGTTCCCGACCTTCTTAAAGATAATTCTAAAGCTGTCATGGGCAGTACGCAGGACGAGCGCTGTTGTTTCGCTTATTTTCTTGGCGCTCGCGCACGAGCGGCAAAAACAGGCAAGGTCACCGAGCTTGGCAGAGTTCCAGCGAACGAAACAGCGCGAAAAAGGCTGCAGGAACGCATTGAAGAAATGATGGGGGAACAATATCGCTTTACACAAAAATTCATAACCAGAAATGCGAGCCTCCTCAATTGCCTAAACTATGCATTTAGCCTCGATACGTATCCCGTCTCTCTCTCCAATGAGGGTGAACAGGTAGCATTCCTTCAAGGGTTTAGCGATGTTTCCCCAGTTCTTTTGCATCAAAACCACCAAGGGCTAACCTTTCGCTGGTTTCCAAGAAATCCTGTCACTAATCACATGCTCCTTTCTGCCTTGTTCGGCATTGATATCTATCCGCAACTGAGAAATGGAGCAAATTATGCATTAACCATTAGGGATAGTGCTAACCTGCTGGAATTAGTTGAGAGGGAAGTGCTGATTGATCCTGATATGAAGCAGAGAATAGAAGCAGTACGCCAGCAAAGAGTAGAAGGTAATACCACTCCTGAAATGTATTACGGAGTAAGAAGAGCACTGCAGCAGAATGCGCTAGATATTGACCAGGCAGCCAAAGACTTTGGCGTTTACCCAAAAACAATTCAGCTCTGGATTGGTGACCATCTCGATAGTAAGCACCAAATTCCAGATTCTGTTAAACGATATGACGCAGTCCGGCAGATGCTTGGATTGCCCAACGTTTATTCGTCCACTGTTCCGGTATGGTGCAATGAAAAGCTCTTTTTCCCAGTTGGGCATCGAACATATTGCATGCCTGCTGATGTGCAAAGGGCTTATGCTGCAATGGCTGGCCAGGACGAACTCGGTGATGAGCAGATCAAGATGGCATGGGATCAGCTCAAAGCACCGGAGGATAAGAGAAGTATTCATTTCCAGCTCAAGGGAAACAGAATGATGAGTGTTGCCACATTGACTGCGAACAATTTCCTACCAGTAATGATTTGCGTAGATGGGGTATCGTACACGATAGAACAGCAAGCTCTTTTCCACTATTTTATTTCCTATGGCATCAATCCTGAGCCATTAACTCCGAACGATGTTCAGTATCTTGAACAAGAGCTTTCCGATAAGCTAGCAGGGCGGGAGCATGACATCGCGTTCACTATAGAGGGAACTCGTGTCACCGGCATAAGCGTGAAAAGTGATCCAATAGGATCACGAAAGTCTATCAAAGAACATGATGGTATTCTAGGAACATCCCACCTCACCCTCTTTGGTGGGAATATTATTTATGGGTGATATTCATGGTTTCCCTAAATCTTTATTGTTGATTATGCGGTAAATCTTCTTGTTCTTTCCTAATTCTTAGGAATTCTTCAGGCTTTAGAATCTTGATGCCTTGAAATGTGCTAATTTGTAAATGGTGCTTATCTTGGCTAACAATATAATCAGCATGGCCGGTTACAGCAGCTTCAAAGAACTTATTATCATCAGGATCGTTTTGTACTACCTTCAATCTTTCTTGTGGAATGACAAGGATGGCATTTCTAAGAATCGTGTCTCGCCATTTTTCAATAATCTCTTTTGGCATCTGGATTTTGAATTCCTGTAAAGTCTCTACTAACTCTTCAATAATTTCAATAGAGCTGATAAGAACAATTTGTTC
>JACOVM010000076.1 GCA_016177345.1 Candidatus Woesearchaeota archaeon
ATTAAATGATGTTGCTATCTTTAGGGAAAAGGAATAAGCAAAGGGAGACATCTCGCAATACTCTTTATTATATACTTCTTCTTCAATATATTTCTCTCCTGTTTTGAGCCAGCTTTCAAAAGACTTTTTAGCATATTCTAATCTTTCTAATCCATCGCTAAATGTCATTATGACAAATGCATATCTTGATTTAGATAATTCACTTTTAGTTTCTTGAAATCTTTTTTTGTAATATCCTACAGCTTCTTTTTTCCACTCGCAAAAAGGAATATTTGAAAAAGGTTTGGAATCTCCGCTTTCTAATAGATATTTCCATTTATTACTTATTTTAGAATGAAAAATGAACAAGAGTATAAAATGCTTTTGACAAGGAAAACTATTTAAGCTGCACAAAAAAAGGGTGAAAGATGCCTCAACGTCTCCAAAAAATCATTGCCAACCAAGGGTACTGCTCTCGCCGAAAAGCAGAAGAGCTGATCCAGGAAGGAAGAGTACTCGTCAATGGGCGAACAGCAACTATTGGTGAAAGCGCTGAATTTGAAAAAGATAATGTTATTATTGATGGAAAGCCTCTTCTGCAAACAAAGAAGCTGTATATCATGCTGAACAAGTCAAAAAAAGTTGTTACGACCCTCTACGATCCACAAGGAAGAACAACAGTGGCAGATATTCTCAAGCTGAAGGAGCGCGTTATCCCAATAGGACGGCTGGATTATATGACCGAAGGGCTTCTCCTCCTCACGAATGACGGTGATTTTGCGAACAGGATCATGCATCCAAGATATGAAATAAAGAAAACCTATCATGTGACCATCGACAAGCCACTTCGGCAAGAGGATGAACAAAAAATAAGGAATGGATTTTCTGTTGAGGGCATCAAGACAGCACCGGCGAAGATAGTTATGCTTGCCAAAGACCGCACTAAAATAGCAATAACTATTCACGAAGGCAGAAAC
This sequence comes from Candidatus Woesearchaeota archaeon, assembly GCA_016177345.1. Taxonomy (GTDB): domain Archaea; phylum Nanobdellota; class Nanobdellia; order Woesearchaeales; family UBA12501; genus JACPCA01. Next base: position 957 of record JACOVM010000076.1, read on the forward strand.
CGAATCATCAGAAACATGATGGCAGAGCTTGGCTACCGCATCTACCAGCTCGAGCGAGTAAGCATTGGGCCATTATCCCTTGGAAACCTGCCAAGAGGGAAATGGAGGGAATTGACAGAAGGGGAGATTGAGGGGTTTTGAAGGGGAAAAAAGTGATAGTTTCAGTTGTCCAATTTTTTTGGACACTTCAATATGGCATTAAAAGTCCTTTGATTATTCTAACACTCACTTTTCCAAAACATAAAAGGTTGCTGTATTCCCCTTAATCCCTAGTGTCGCCCAACTCTTCCAACCAGAAATAGGAAGAGAATCAATGAATGACTCAAGATGCCCCCTGCTGTACCAATTATCCCGATATCCTCGATATTGAAGACGAATATCAATCCCAAGAGGCAATAAAGGATGGAAGAGGTTGATAATAACACTGTCATGAGCAACACGAACTGCTTCTTGAATTGTAGATTGGTATGCACGCAGATGCTCCACTATATGCTTTAACAAAACAATATCAAAACTATTGTCACCAAATGGAAGGCGTTCAACATCACCAAGAACAAATCGTGCAGATGGATGCTTTTGTCTTGCAATATTAAGCAGGTATTTACTGATGTCAAGTCCAGTATATTCAACTCCAAGATTATTTTCAATATACCCGTCAAGTTCAACTGCTGGGCCGCAAGCAGCATCTAAGACACTTTTTGCTCTTCGGTCTTTTAGAATAGAACGAATAATTTTCCGTTCATCATGGCTTGTGTTAGATAAGTGCTGGACAAGGCAATCAAGCTTACCCGTTCGACTATCCTTCCAGAATGAATAAGCATCAGATGATGACAATCGTGACGAAAAAGCTGCCCTTCGAACTGCTCCAGTAAAATTTCTGATATCCCTCAACCGAACCATTACAACTTCACCATCATGATCCCTTCTTCGCCCTGTTTCGCCCACGCAACTCAACAGCCCGGAGCCTTTCAAGAACAGCAGTGGCATTGGCATAACTCTTCTGGTATTCTCTGAGAACAGCAGCAAAGCATTCTTTTGCGACAATAGAATGTTTTGAATCGAGAGCACGTTGAAGCAAATGAAGGTCAACTGCTTTATCTTCTGCACGCTCAGAGAACTGGCTTAAACCAAAGTCGATAAAATAGATTTCTTGCGCCGCTTCATGAACGATCATATTTGATGTGGTAAGGTCGCCGTGAACAATATTGTTTTGATGAAGGGCAGCGACCTTTCTTCCAATCTCCCATGCAAAGCCCCGGTGGTCTTGGTCGAGAACATTCCTCAATTTCTGCCCCGGGATAAGATCCATTCTCAGAATCATTTCCTTGTCATCAATAGCCATGATTCTTGGCGAAGGAAATTCTATTCTTGCTAGTTCTGTTAAAATTTTTGCCTCTCGTCTCGTACGAATCTTTCGTAAATCCATATCAACGATAGGGTGGCGATAGGCTTTTGGAAGGCGATGCTTAATAATAGTTGTTCCATCACAATAGATGGTTGCCTCTGCCCCCTGGGCTATCAAATCCGTACGCTGTACCATGAGTCACGGTTGTTTCGAGAGGTTTATATGGGTTACGCTCCAGGGGAGCATTCATTGCTGGAGCGTCTGCTGTGTTAACAGTGCCAACAGCAAGCGCATTTGAAGAGCCTCGAGAGAATCTTACATCACCAGATAGGCAATATGAGGAAAGTGCAAGAATAACTGCTGCTGTAAGGCTGACAAGCCTGAATGAAGGGCTTGAAGTTGGTGGAGAATATTTTCTGGCAAGAACAAGGGGGTCAAGCCTTGTCCATGGCTGTTGCTCTCGGGCGGTTTGTTGGTCATATTGGTAGCGCGCGAGAAGCAAAAGATTAGGCTGCTGAACTGCAACAGCAGAAAACGCAGCGAAGACATCAGTTGTTGTATAATGTGGAAAATTCTTCATAACTGCATGAAAGGTCGGCCTGACTGCCTCAACAGGATATCTCGGATAGAATTCTCGAACACGCTCAACAACGTCATCAACTGTTCGCTCCCTTCTCCCAACACTAGAAACAGGACGCCGGGAGAGCTTCCACCCACTGCGGCGAAAGAGCTCTACGACAAGGGCCTCTGTAAAATTGTGAGGGAGCCTCCAATCTTCTAGCTTATCAACAAGTTGACCTGTCATTCTTCAGCACCTAAGCAAAACAACACTCAGCGTCAGAAGGGGGTTTATATACTTTTCCCTTCAGTTAGCTTTGTAGAAAATGTCCTTCTAAACCCTATATCCACAACATTTATAATGCCATTTTCAGCCTTATAGTAGAAGCGAGGTGATGGATATCTCTGATGGAGTTGCTAGGCGGCTTAGGCCCCATCCATACGGCGCTTCAACAGTGATTGTTGTGGCTGTCCCTCTTGGGCTCGATGCTCAGCCACCTCTTTGGCGGCGGTCTTCTCACCCTGATCTCCCGCATGTTCGGTCAGAAATAGCACATCAGCAAGTTCTTACCCATGTTCGCTCTCTTGATGATTTAACCATTGACGATCTCGTTCTCGACAATAGCCATGAACGACAACCACACCGGGCTGTACGAGAGCTCCTGGATACGTTTTTGCAATATCATGGCTATGCGGAGAACATGGCTGAATTTCAAAAGCCAAAAGAAGAGCGCGATCCTGCTCTTGCATATCATCATGGGCTTGACCTTGTGTATCACCACAGGACAAGGCATGGCTCCCTTTTCTTCCTAACAGCAGGTACAAGATCCATGCTGGTCGAGACAAGCCCAACAACCTATGACGCTAAGCTTTGGAATACCGCAAGGCCTCTAGAGCACCAGTCAGGAGAAGGCTCACCAGAACTGAACCTTCATGATGTCCATGATATAGCAGTAAGGTATAATCGAAATGCATTCCCGAATGGTTTTTTTCCACTTCAGTTTGTTGCGAAACATACTGATCAGCATGGTGTTGTTCGAAATTGCAGCTTTCCCTCAATCCAACTGAATCGTGAACAAGAGGTAAAGCAAGGTGATTACGAGGCGTTACAGCAATGGGTTATGAGACTATGGAACCATGCAGGGCTGTTAACCTTATTTGACAAAGCTAGAGTTGACTTTGTTATCCGAAATGAACCGCCTGGAGCTTCCATTGTACGGCCAGTACTAGAACGGCTTCAACGTGGTTATGTTGACACGGTACGAGAAAAAATGCATGCTTATTTACGATAAGACTAATGGGGGTGAATTAAAATAAGGTCGATAATGTCGTTTGGCATCGTTACAACTTTGTCTTCTCTGCTTTTTCAGAAAGAATAGCGCTGTTTCCGCTTGGGTCTTCAATGATGATCTTCAATTTTTCTTGGCCCCACATGACCCTCGTTAACTTCTTGAGCATGTTCTTCGCTTTCTGTTTTGCCTCATCATCCTGGTCTTCTTCATCACGAAGATGCTCAATTTGCTTCTTTACCCTATTAAGAATGCCTTCAATGTTAGTGACATAACCATTTGATGCAGGGCCTGGTGTAACTGTTGTGATATGGGGAATCTTAATTGTTGCTTCAGAACTTCGCACAACACGCACTTTCATATCCTCCTCACACGAAATTTCAAACGTGTACTTGCATGGCTCTTTTTTCTCAACTGCCTCAACATCAGCTTTATGATACTTACAGCCTTCACATGTCATCGAGAACAATGCAGTCTTCCCGAAATAAGGAATCTCTACTTCTTTCTCTGTCAGCGTCAGCTCGTTTTTCTTGCAGAACGGGCACTCTTGCCCGCCAAGGACGCTGATGTCTGATTCTTGTTCTGGTTGTTCGAGAGGCATACGACACTAGAACGAATGCAGGTATATAAAGATTTTCCTAAAAGAATTTCAAAAAAGAATCATCAGAAAAAATACAAAAAAAGACTCAACAATTAACGAGCTTCAATTTAATACTCTTCCATTCCTTCTTGTTGCCCTGATGGTGCTTTTGGCAGCTTCGAGTCACGATGAATCATGGCAAAGGATGGTGTAATGCAGAGCCAGTCTTCACCGAATCCTGCAATATCTCCGTTAATGGCATCTGTTGTTTTCTTGAGCTTGTTAATCGATCTCTTTAGCTCAACAAGATCCTTATCTTTGAGCTGCCGAATATTAACTAAAGCGATAGTATACCCTTCTCGCAATGAATCAAGAATATATTTGGTGTCAGCAAAATCTTCGAGCATGAATGGCCTAACAGTAATCTTTGAACGGCTTTTTTCAGCATCAGTAGAAAGTTCAACGTATCCTTCATCTCCTTCTTCAGGAATGCGGAGATCATCCTGGTCCCCGGTCATTCGATCTTTTAGCCGCATAAAAAATGATTTCATGCCAAACCCTCTTGCGCGTTGTTCTCTTCGTTTGTAGTTTTGCAGATCACCCATCTTTTCCGCACAACTACTCTGAAATAGGGATATTTAATCAGGTATATAAAGTTTGTTATTCTCGACAAAATTCGTAGTACGCTCAAAAAAGATAGCCCCG
>JACOVM010000075.1 GCA_016177345.1 Candidatus Woesearchaeota archaeon
AAAAATAGAAAAAAATTGTGGCGATTAAAAAATTATTTTTGTTTATTTTTTAAACATGTACTTGTACATGTTTCGCTTTGTTGTTTGGAATTTTACAGACCGGCTTTCACGAAGCTTCTTCAAGCTCATCGTTACAGACCCGATAGAAATTCCGAGATGGCTGCTCAAATCCTTTGACGTGTACCAATCTTCTTTATTATTTTTTAAAAAGTCGTAGATATCTTGTTGCCCCATACAGATCTAACCCCCTCATGTATACTAAACGATTAATCAACGATTATATTAAACGTAGAAATTTAGGGGTTGGCGCTTCTTTATATACCTTTCTATTTTAGGTAGGTGCTTCAAATTTTTTTCCGACGACAACAAACAAGATATCACTTCAACGTCGTGAAATGAGGATGAACTGTTCTTAACGGATATGGAGTTCGACAACATCGCCATCAACAAGGATATGGGGAAGATGGTGCTTTTGCCCCGGAAACTTCGCTGACGCTCCCCAAACGCGAGCGTACTTGAACTTTGCTACAAAATCGCGATGGAGCTTGGAGCACATATCGCTGATCGTTGAGCCCTTTAGCATGATCATAGGCACGTCAAGGTCTGCTTTTTTTCGCTGTTCTTTGCAGTAGACGCGGATAAAGGCTAACTTCTGAAAGATTAACTCCTTTAATTCTTCGATATGGTGGTGGTGCTCTGCACTGATGCACAGGTCTGCCCTTGTCTTTTTCTGAACAGCATCAAGCGTTTTTTTATCAACCATGTCCATTTTGTTGATAACGACAATTGCAGGGAGGTACTTCTTGTTTGCCTCAACGACATCAATAAACTGGTCAACGGTAATGTCCTCACGAATCACGACGTCAGCATTAAAAATGCGGAACTCTTTAAGAATGCCAGTGCACGTCTCTGTATCAATAGCATTGAGTAGTACAGTCGATGCAATGTCAACACCACCACGGCTCTTTTTCGCGATTTTTACATCAGGAAAGCGCTGATTCAAACGCAAGCCAGCATCGTAAATCTCTTTTTGCAGTGCAGGAAGGTGGTCTGGGTGATTAACATCAAGGATGATAATGCACAGGTCTGCTGTTCTCATGACCGCGAGAACCTCTTTTCCTCGGCCACGGCCAGAGGCTGCGCCATGGACAATACCAGGAACGTCAAGAATCTGGATTTTTGCATGGCGATATTCCAACAGGCCAGGAATGACGGTAAGGGTGGTAAAGGCGTATGCTGCGACAGCAGACTTTGTTCCAGTCAACGCGTTAAGAAGGGTTGATTTTCCTGCAGAGGGGAAGCCAATGAGGATAACCGTCGCATCGCCGCTCTTTTTTACCGCGTAGCCTTCTCCTTTTTTCCCACCAGAGGATCTCTTTTGCTGTGTTTCACGAAGTTTTGCAATCTTTGCGCGCACAAGCCCGTAATGGTGCTGCGTCCTTTTATTGTACTGCATCGACGCAAGCTCTTTTTCGAGCTCTTGGATTTGGACATCATAATCTGGCATGAGAGCCCAGAACCACCACCCCTTTAAATAGTTTGTAGTGGGTTGGCATGCTCTGTTACTAGTTCCTGTTGAATCGTAAACATTATATACTCAACTTCCTGTTATTTTTAAAGATGGTCCTTGAGTATATTTTTCCAGTCAACTGGCTTGAGCAACGGACGCGCTACGCCTTCATTATGGGGGTGGTGTACACTATTGTTGGTGTTTCAATCTCTTCTCTTTTGTTCCGCCGCAATCCAGCCCTAGTCTCTGTTGCGTTTATCTCACTGCTCATGCTGCCGGAGCTGTATAAAATATTTGATATCGAACAGCAGCAGGTCATCGATTCGCCAAGATTTTCATTAAAAACCTTGTTTACCAATCATTGGGATGTCACAAAAATCTATATCTTTCTTTTTCTTGGGGTCCTCTTGACGTACTCGGTTGCGACAATCGTCCTGCCAAATTATGAGACAAACACGCTTTTTCGCGACCAGCTTGACATTCGAGGATATGCATCTTCCCAAGGAAGGCATGCCATAGGTAATGCGATTCTCTTTACCCCCTCGTTGTTTAAAGAACTAATTCAAAATAATTTTAACGTGCTCGTCGCCTGCTTTCTTATCGCTTTCCTGACAGGAAATGGAGGTATCTTTATTATTGTATGGAACGCCTCCGTGTGGGGTACGATCTTTGGCATTACCGCAAAGAATGCTGCAATTGCTACAGGGGTTAATCCATTTTCTCTCTTCTTTATGGTGATGGGAATAGTCAGCTTGCACATGATGCTTGAGGCAATGGCCTACTTCTTATCAGCGATCTCTGCCAGCCTTCTTTCTAAAGTATTTACGAACCTTCGCTTTAATGTGTTCCGCCTTCATCAATTCAGAAAAGTACTTGCATTTACGGGCATTATCTTATTGATATCACTAGTGTTTCTTGTTATTGGCGCCTTTGTGGAGACGCTTGTCTTAGATAATGCGGAGACGTACACCAATATTATTCGGTTGAGCTTAAGTGTTTAGCAAGCGGCAAAGCACAATCTTTAAATAAATCAGTTTCTTCATCTGCCTTGAGGTGATGGTATGAGGTACCGTTGCAGCCATTGTAATTATCGCTTTACACCAAAGTCTGAGCGCACCCCAGATAGGTGTCCGTACTGTGCAAAAACAGATAGCTTGATGCTTGAACGTTAACATGGCATCGGTGACTTGGATTGCAGTGCTCGTTGTCTTTCTTGTTCTTGGAAGCATCTTTGTTCAGTACGCTCCCTCATTCATCGAATCCAGCCCCGCCTCTACCATTACAGGAGATTCTATCTATCGCGACATCACGTACAAAGACCGCATTGAGCTGAGCAGGGCAGCACGGCTCGACCAGCCCTGCATTGAGGAAAGAAGAATATGCGACGAGACAACCTTGTACGAATGCCAAAACAATAAATACACCCGTATCGAAGAATGCCCGTTGTACTGTTCAAAGGGGGCCTGCGTGGAATGCCTTGACTGGACAAGCATTGGCACTTTTACCATCATCAAAGGGCATTATAATCAATGTAGGGGCGATGACCTGTACACGTGTAACGCTGGACGATGGGAAAAGCTCGTCAGCTGCCCGAATAGCTGTGAGAACAGGCCAATGACTGGCTTGAAGGAAGGAGTTGCCTGGTCCCCTTTCACCACAAATGAAGGGGAGCTTGTTACAATTGGCCACTGCCGCTGCGAATATGGAGATCCTGACTTGTGCATTGGCGAAACGCGGTATAAATGCCTTGGCTGGGGCATTGAGGAGCATTCATATACCAGAGTCGGGACTTGTGGAAAGAGAAGTGAGATCATTGTTGAGGAACAAAACACTCCAAGTAATGAGCAACAATAATATTTATATACCAGCCCCGGCTGTACTATCTCATGACAGTATCGGATAATGTAAAGAACCTTATTAGCGTTTTTGTTGTCATTGCAGTCCTTGTTTCTATAGTCTCCTTTACCGACCGTGAGTCAGGCCTCCACGGAAAAGCAGTAGCCATTACTGGAAATGCAGTTGTTTGTGGTGATGGCGTTGTTGCTACAGGTGAAGCGTGCGATGATGGCAATGCTGACGATTACGATGGGTGCTCTAGCAGCTGCGATGTTGTGCGAAAAAGGACATGCCTGACGATGCCTGGAGGGCATGTTGAGGGTGTTGCACTCCATTATTCTCTAGGGTTTGAAGGCCTTTGCGGAATGGGTCACCCCAATACAGATGCAACAACCGACCAGAACAGTGATGGGCGCCTTGACTATAACGACCAGTGCTTTTACAAAGATTATCAAAACGAGTGTTCCGCTGATGGAACGCTTCAGTACTATTATGAATGTTCCCCAAGCAATCTTCCTATCAAGAGAAGCAGAGAATGCCCAGGTGGGTGTGTTGAGGGGATTTGCGCATAAGCTTTTGTAGAGAATATATAAGGAATAAAATTGGGATTAAATAAAAAAGAGGTGTTGATGATGAGAAATGTTTTTGCCATGTTAACTGTGGTTGCTGTTCTTGCTGTTGTCGTTGGCTTTGTTGGATGTTCCCCTAAGACGCAAAGCTCTATCTCGTTTGGCAGTGATTCAAGTTTTCTGACTGGAAACGTTCCTGCAGTGGCTGCTGGTGCTTGCACTGATTCTGATGGTGGGAGGAATTATAATGTAAAGGGCCAAACTATAGGTTTTAATACTGTTGGCATTACTATCAGTCCATGGGATAGTTGCAGAACAAATAGGGAACTTATCGAGTATCATTGTGGAACTGCTGGAAAGGTTTTCTCTAAAGGGTATACCTGCCCTTATGGGTGTGATGTCATTTATGGTCAAACTACTGGGGATACTATTAATAATGGGAGATGCAAACCGGCACCGACACCAGTTTGTGGTAATAACGTGAAAGAAGGCACTGAACAGTGCGATACTGGTGCATCAAATGGGATAGTATGCTCCCCTGCGTATGGCAGCACCTGTTCGTATTGTTCCTCTTCTTGTACAACAGTAACAGTTAACGGTGCAAGATGTGGAGATAATGCCATCAATGGTCCTGAAGAGTGTGATGATGGAAATGTGAATAATAATGATGGGTGCAGCTCAACGTGCCTAACTGAACCAGCATCACCCTGTGTTGATACTGATGGGGGTAATGTTCCTTCAGTACAAGGGCACACATGGGGGTATAACAGCTCCAACCAATTTGTTAACGAGAGTGATTGGTGCAGAACTAACACTCTTCTTGTTGAATATATCTGTTCTGGAGGTTATGTTCAGCAAAGCGGGGGGGTATGCATATCTACCTGTACTGGGGGTACATGCTGACCAATCATCTTTTCTTTTATTTCCTTTTTATCTTTCTTTTCCAACAAACTTTATAAATAAGGTATTCTTGAAAAGAAGCTATGGGACTTGCTTTCGATACCTTTGTAGTTATTATAACTATTCTTGTCTTAATGGCATTTGCTGGCTGCTCTACCAACGTTGGCCAGGCTTTTCTTACCGCGCCATGCTTGGATAACCCTGATGGCAGTGTAACCTATATCTACACTGATGGCAGCCAAGAACTATTCGCTGATTCTTGCAGTGATGGAGTATACGAAGACCATTACTGCTTTGAGAAGAAGTATGTTCGCATCCAGTACCGAAACTGTTAGGTCTTGCCCCGATTAGAACGCTTCTTTGAGCTTCGAGAAGAACCCTTTCTGAGGGATAATCTTGTCTCCCCCTTCTTTTGCGAATCCTCGCAACAAGTCTTTCTGCTGTTTCGTGAGCTTGTCTGGTGTTTGAATGACAACACGAACCATTAAATCACCATGACCGTATGCTGAAGAAATGCCTTTTCCCTTCATTCTAAATATTGTATTTGTCTGAGTCGTCTCTGGAATAGCCAGCGTTGCTTGCTTTCCATCTAGTATGGGCACTTTAACATCCCCACCAAGGCAAGCCTGGACGAAGCTGATCGGCACTTCCGTGTACAGGTCATGATCATGCCGCTCAAATAGCTCATGCGGCTTAATGTGAAGTTGGATATAAAGATCTCCTGTTGGACCGCCACGCTCTCCTGCCTCTCCAGCCCCCGTATTACGAAGCCTGGTGCCATTCTCAATGCCAGGGGGGATCTTTATGCTAATCTTTCGTGTTTGCTTTACCAAGCCAGAACTATCACAATACTCGCACGGCTCTTTTATGATCTTTCCTTCTCCGCCACAGCTTCTGCATGTGCTGGTTGTTGCAAAAATGCCGAATGGTGTTTTTCTCGTTTGCTGCAGCATTCCTCTTCCATGACAGGAATCACATGTTTCCATTCCTGAACCCTCTTTTGCACCAGAGCCTTGGCACTTCTCGCACGGTTCTAGTCGAGGAACAAGAATGGTTTTTTCCACGCCAAAAGCCGCTTCTTCAAGCGTTATTTCTAAATTGTATAACAGGTCAGAGCCTCTGCTCGCCCCCCGCCTGCCCCCTCGAGCTCGCCGGCCAAGCCCTCCCCCAAAGAATTGGTCAAAGATGTCTCCAAAGTCAAACGTGAAGTCAGCACCGCGCATGAAGTCACTGTAGTCAAACCCCCCTGTGCCGCCAGCGCCCTCAAAGTCAGTTGTGCCGTACTGGTCATACTGCTGCCTCTTCTGCTCATCACCAAGAACTGCTGCTGCCTCGTTGACCTCTTTAAATTTTTGTTCTGCATCAGGGCTCTTGTTGAGGTCAGGGTGGTATTTTTTGGCGAGCTTTTTGTATGCCTTCTTAATCTCTTCTTTGCTCGCAGTCTTATTCACCCCGAGAGTTCCATAATAATCTTTTGTCATGAGCAGCCTCCAATGC
>JACOVM010000089.1 GCA_016177345.1 Candidatus Woesearchaeota archaeon
CTTCAAGAAAAAATGGAAAAAGACAAAAAGTATTTAAATTGACTTAGTTTTGAATTAGTCATGGTGAGTGACATCCACTATCCCACAAGAGAAAAAATTATTGAGTATAACTTATTAATTCTAACTATCATTAAGGTAAAAAAAGCTGACCAGTCAAAGGTGCTTAGCAATCATAAAATTGACTTAATAATAAAAGAATGCAAGCAAACAAGAGGGGACATATACGACAAAGCAATTTCTTTGCTTAAAGGGCTTATCCAAAAGCATCCCTTTGCAAGTGGCAATAGAAGAACTGCATTTATTGTCGCAAAAGAGTTTTTACTGGTCAATAAAGCAGCTTTTAGGGTTCAAGATGATCCTAGTTATGCACGAGCCCTGCAGGGAATACGTGAAGGTTATTATACCGACGAAGAAATCAAGGAGTGGATAAAAAATGGCAAAATACGAAAATTTACAAGATAAGGAGAAATATGGGATCATAGCTGAAGAGCTAAAGCAATTTGAAAAACTTATAGCTGGCCATAGGAAGCTGCTTACTGCAATTGGTAACCTGTAAAATACTTAACTACTTAATATTGGTGCTTGGATAAGCACTTCTACTTTTTTGCCTGTGCAACGCTGGATTTCCAGGAGCTGGAGAACTATCCGTTTATTCAGGCATGGATAAATACGATGTGCCCGAGGATTGGGCAGGACGATGTTGTCCGTACAAGGAAGGCGCTGCTGAATATTGAAGATCTGAATTCTGTGTTGTCTAGCAGGGTATAACCCCTCTTATAAGGTTCAATAAGTTATTTATACCAGTCATTCTATCTTGTCTGTATGGTTGGCAAAATAGATGATACTGTAGATACCACAGAAAATCATCCATCTCTTGATGCAGCTGTTGAAGGGATATTTACTGCCATTACTGCACGCCTTGTCATGTCAGATGAAAAAAAGGTTATGCATGGAGCAACTAAAGTCCTTCGAATAACTCACGTTTATAGAACCCTTGGCAGTTTAGAGACAGTCAAACTCTTGAACACGCCTGCCGTTGAATGGGTATGGTTTCAGTCACAGGGCATTCTTGGGCTTTACGCTTCTGTCTCGTCTATTCCAGAATATCCGGCGATAGACCCCTCTCCTGCTGCATATGAGGCAAGGCTTGGTGGCGTGGTACGCGCGTACAAGAGTCAAAATCCTGGCCAACTGAGAATACCGCTCTTCCATTTTTCTGGCGACCTCGTTCTAAAACCAGCTGTACTGACTGGGTCAGCACCCCCTGGAAAACTATCAAAACGGTTTTCAGAAGGGGCTTCAGAAAAACAGCAAACCAGCATGCGTCCAAGTAGCGGCCAGTACATGTCTGTTAAAACTTATCTCAGCGGTGCAACAGTGAATGGTAAGATCATCCCCCCTGAGCGGCATGCTGAGTTTCTTGCTCATCTCAAAAGAGGGTATAATATTGTTCCTGTTGCAATGGAAGAGAAGGGTGCTGCAGATTATTTTAGAATGGAAGATGTTTTGCGATTGGAGAAAGAAGGCATCAGCCCTCCGCAGATTGATGCCAGGGCAATTCTTGCGCTTGAGAGAAAAGTGACTGAGTAAGCTTATTGAGAGTTTTGAATATCCTATCAAAATTCTCAATAGAACCGCTTTGAAAAACCAAGATACGTTATTGAAAAAGGGTTTTTCAAAGCTCTCTATAATATCCTCTTTTATTATTTAGGTAACCATCACATTCTTCTCCCGCCGTCGTTCTGCAAGAGCACACCTTTCAGAACAGCTGTATCGTAATCGCTGGCCGCAATCATCGCAGCAAACAAACAGCTTATCGCATTGGATGTTGTGGCAGTTTACGTATCGGTCGCAGCTGCCGCCGCAGATATTACAGGATGTTATTGGTGCAGTATTTTCTCTGTTCACTTCAATGGCGATTCTATTATCGAATACAACGCACTTCCCTTCCCAATAAGTATCTGGAAATTCTTTGCAGTACGTGACAATGCCGCCATGCAACTGGTAAACGTTGGAAAATCCATTCTTGAGGAGAAATGCTGATGCCTTTTCGCAGCGAATGCCGCCAGTACAATACATCAAAATTGTTTTATCTTTGTCATTGCCTAGTTCTTTGATGATCTTTTTGAAGTCCCGAAAGTGCTTGATGTCCGGGCAGATTGCCCCTTTGAAGCGGCCTATCCTTGATTCCCAACTGTTTCTTGCATCAACAACAATAATGTTGTTGCCTCCATGCTCCTTCTTATCCAGCATCTCCTTAAATTCTTTTGGGGAGAGATACTTGCCCTTTCTGTCTTTCGTAGCATCAATAGGAAGGCCTGATACGACTACTTCATCCCTCGTGCGGACAAAGAGCTTTTCAAAACAATGCTGCTGAATAGCATCCTCTTTAAATTCGATGTCCTGAAAAAGAGGATTACTCTGGAGAGCTATTTTATATGAGGTTATGGCATCTCTTGTCCCGGACAAGGTTCCATTAATTCCTTCACGCCCAAGAAACACGCGCCCTTTTAACCCAAGCTTTTTACCTAGCGCTTCTTGCTGTATTCTTAGCTTTTCCGGGTTCTCAATAGGAATATACTTGTAAAATAGAATGACGCTCATTGGTACCATAACTTGGCAGCAGAATTATTGGCATATAAACATTGCGGTTTTTTAGGCTTTGTAGAAAATGTCGCCTAGATTTTTGGCGCCGCCGTGCCTAAACTTTGTGTAAGTCAAAATTCGCTTTGAGCGAATTTTGCGTGGCCCTTCCTCTCTTCAGTCTCTCTCATTCTTGATCGACCAGAGGACAGGGTAAGCTACGCCAGACTCGTCATTTGGTATTTTTTTCGGACTCTGAACAGAGTGAGGAGTCCCCCTACACGGCAGTGTAGTTCGTCGAACAGAAGAATTTTCTTAAAAAGCAGTGCAGTTCCCTTCCGATACATAAAATTAGTTGTGCGATGAGGAAGGAAACTGCACCGTGCGGGAAAAAATAAAGTTTTCAAAAAACCACAGCGGAGCCCAAAATCTGTGTTTTTTAGTCAAAAATGAGTATCTGACGACTAAAAACGAAGAAAGATTTTCTACAGAGACGGTTTTTTTAAGTATCTGCACAACAAGGTTTTTATACTACCTCTTTTTTTGCACTATCTGCTTATGACTGATGAAACAGTACGTCAAACGCTGCAGACTTCGAGTCGATTTGCTATTGATGATATTATTGATGATGCCATTCGTGGCTATCATTGGGATGCAAGAAAGCAGCTCCGGGCTGTAACCAAACTTCTTCCTGCTGTTGATCTCGCTGCGGCATTGCCCAACCCTCTTTTTGGAGAGCTGCAAGAGCTTCCTGACATTACCTGGGTTCGAATTCAAGGTCAAGGAGTAGAGAGTTATGGAAGAACTTATGCAACTGCCACCTCACTTCGAAAATATTCTTCTTCAGCACTCACAAGACTTTCAATAGAGGTTCATCGTGCGCTTCATGAACAGCAGGCTGTTGGGCGATTCCAAGCTGTTGCTATACAAGAATATAATAAGGATAATGGCCTTCCGCCCGACGCTAGGGTTGATGGCTTTCAATTCAGTCGGCGTTCTGGACTTTCCCATTTCTTAAGAAGAGATGTTCCCTTAGCTGTGCAGAAACGCTATACAGCTAAGGCTTCAAAAGAGCAAAATCCAGCTCCAAAAAAAGACGATACTCCGCAACTGCCAACATCGTTCAGTGACATTACCCAATTGTTGTCATCAAGAAAAATAATGCAAAGGAAAGAATCTGTTGGCCCTGGAACAAGGCTCGTTGCTGCGTCAGAGCTCGTGCAAAGATTTGGTTTTAAAGATTGCTACGATCGCTTGTACTGCGCTGATGATGTCAACTGGGTTTATGTCCCGCCAACTGGACTATACGCTACTGTTTCTTCCTTATTGGCTTATCGTCAAGGCCATCATTCTGATTTTTCTAGAAAGTTAGAACGAGAGGTTCTCCGTAATCGAGACCAATGCGTTACGCTTTTAGGTGTTCTTCAATCTGAAGAGAGTACAAAAAGGAGTGATTCCCCATATCTCCCTCGAGCATACCTGTTTGTTATTAATCGTTCATTGTCTCCTATTGTTGTTTGAGATAAGCAGTTGTATCAGGGAGAAACAGTACGAAGGAGGGGCGGTAGAGCGATGAAAAAGCCGATTGCGTCCTCTGTTCCAATTGGAATGAAATTGCAGACGTACCTCGAAGGCGTGACGGTAAGGGGTGGCAGATTATCTCCTAATCATTATAATGACTTTGTTGCCGGTATTGTGGAACGGTACGGCATTCGCATTATTGATGATATGGATGGCCATCGATACATCTCATCAAAAGACATCACCAGGCTTAAAGAAGAAGGATTCATGCCACCAGAAGAGAGCGAGGGTAATGGTCTTGGCAGGCAGGCTAGTGTCGTCCACGGCATGCCAACTTTTCAAGGACCGCGGCGTGGGGCATTATAACTTGTTCTAGACCATGTCAATTACGCATAATTACGCATTAATATGACACGTCAAAATCCATATATTCGTCGTTAAGCTCATTTGTTTCTCTCGTGATGTTTACTACACTTCCATCTCCTAATTTATATTGTATTTTTTCCATTCCTATCATTGCAATCACCTGTTCTCTGCGATGTAATACTAGAAGGCCAATGAATATATAAGAATGACGTATATAGATTATATAACTGCGGTGTTGCATAATTAAAGATTAATTATGCAACACCGCATAACAAGATAAAAAAAGCTAAGAACAATTGACGAAGAACTAATTCACGTTCTTAAACATGCTTCTATATTTAATTATCTCTCTAAATAATCCCGCTTGCGTCTTCGAACTGCCGCTCGTCATCTGGAGAAAGCTCTGCAAATATTTCTTTGCAGTCCTTACATACTGTTTCGCCACGCTTCTTATTGAAGATGACGTTATCGGAACCGCATGCCGGGCATTGTTCTAGTGGCTGTACCATAGAATAGAAAGAGAGTTGGGGATATTTAAATCTTTCTCTTATTGCTTTATGCCCCATTAATCTGGACAATTCTTTTGAGGATGTCTTCCTTTCCTTTCCAGTCTATTGCCTCTCTCAGCACTTCAGAAATGGTTGTTACAGGGATAATCTCGATTTTTTTCAGCTCCTCAGCATCGATAACAATGTCTTGCATGTTTGATTTTGGGACAATGACTTTCTTCAACCCTGCTTCGATAGCAGCCTCAACTTTTGCAGACACTCCGCCAATAGGAAGCACGTTTCCCCGGACAGATAAGCTGCCAGTCATGGCAATATCTTGCTTTACAGGAATTTGTTTTAATGCAGAGATAATTGATGTTGCAACAGCGATGCTTGCGGAGTCTCCCTCAACACCCTCGTAAGTTTGGAGGAACTGAACATAAATGTCATACGTTTCTTTAATGTCCTCACCGAAATATTTCTTGATAATAGCAGAAACGTTCTTCACTGCTTCCTTGGCAATTTCACCAAGCTTTCCTGTTGCGATAATTTCTTTCTCTTTTCCACCTGGCGTGACTTGGCTTTCGATAGGAAGAATGATGCCTGAGTAAATGCCTGTTTCGCCGCCCATCACTGCAAGGCCGTTGACCCTGCCAACCCTTTTCCCGGTTATGACAATCACTTCGTACTCTTTTCGCTGCTCAACAATTTTATCAGCAAGCTGCTTTTCAAGTGTTCTCGCAATGTTTTTGCCGGCGATTACGTGCTTTTTCAACGCGAGCTTTGCATGCTCTTCAAGAGCAATGTCTCCTGCGGCGCGAACAAGACCACCGAGCTCGCGCAGGCGAAGCGTGAGGTGGCCTTTTCTGTTTGCCCGCTTTCGTGCTTCTTCGATAATCGCATCAATAGCCTCTTTGGAGAACTGCGGAATTTTTTCATCTCGCTTTATTTCCTGGGCGATAAATTGTGCAATTTTGTACCTGTTTTCTGGCGTGTCTTCCATCGTGTCCTGCATGTACACTTCATACCCATACCCTCGAATGCGTGATCGAAGTGCAGGATGCATGTGCTTTACTGTTTCAAGATTTCCAGCAGCAATGAGGACAAACTTGCATGGCACTGGATCTGTTCTAACCATTGCTCCGGCTGATCGCTCACTCTGGCCTGTGATCGCGTACTTTCCTTCTTGCAATGCTGTCAGAAGCTCTTGTTGGGTGTGCGCCTGCAATGTTGCAATCTCATCGATAAACAGCACTCCCATATGTGCTTTATGGATCATTCCGGCAACAACGCGCTCGTTTGCTGGCGTTCCTAGCCCGCCTGATTGGAAAGGATCATGAAGAACATCTCCAAGAAGAGCGCCGGCATGAGCTCCAGTTGCGTCGAGGAATTGGGCGTGCTTTTTCTGATAATTGTCAACGATGAGCTTTGGCATGTTTATTCGAACGTTCATCTTCTTGTTCACGTTAATGAACATGATCATGCCAACAATAAGAACCATGGTTGTTATCATTGAAGCGGCATAAACGACCGGGTCATCAAAGGGGAAAATCCTTTTGCTGTACAGCCAATAAGGTATCGCAGAAATGATAAGTGCTATGACGATAAAAATAATATTCTGGTTTTTGAACATGGCTGTGCTCTGAAGCTTTGCCTTTGCAATAGAATCTCTCCCATGCCCGGCTGGAAGCACTTTGATTAATGGCTGATTCTCATCGTTTTGGTTCGTATACGCGAGAACGTCGATAAGTTTTTCTTTTGGAAGAAGCTCTGCAAGCGCGAGGCCGAGCATCGACTTTCCTGTTCCAGGCTCTCCGATGAGCAGAAC
>JACOVM010000067.1 GCA_016177345.1 Candidatus Woesearchaeota archaeon
ATTATCCAACAACAATGTCGAAGTCAGGCGCCCGATTGACGTCTTGCACCACGACTTTAAGCTTTGTTGTTTCTTTCTTTGCACCGTCAGAGGCGGTTACGACAACCTCGTACTGGCCAGCATCGTCATATGTTGTTGTTCTTGTTGGCCCAGTCATCCAGCCACTATACGTGACGGTGACGTCATCTCCCTCAGGATCTGAATATTCAACATATTCACGGAGATCGAGGGTTTCGCCTTCGTTGGCCACAACGTCTCGAAGGACATTAATCACTGGTGCCTTGTTTTGTTCAAGGACAACGATCTTTAATGTCTTTTCAACTGTTGTTTGGCCGTCAGATGCTGATACGACAACACTGTACGTTCCAGCATTACCCTGCTTGGTTTGCCATCTTCCTTTTTCATCAAGAGGCTTGCCAAAGGTATACGTGATGGGGTCACCATCTGGGTCTGTTCCCTCAACTGCAAGGGAAACAAGGTCACCTTCAGTAACGGTTAAGGTAGCATCCTGGAATCGTGATCCTGTCTCAATGGTTCCAGAACTTGTTCCTGAAGCTTGAACGCTTCCAGGTTCATCGTCAGATTCCGATGATCCTGCTTCACTATCTGAGGCATCAGCCTCTGTACCATCAAAGATATCACTGACATCTTCACTCTCTTCGGAATCTCCATTATCCTCACCAAAGAGGTCATCTTCAAATTCTCCTCGCTCTGCGCCTTGGTCTTCACTATTTCCACTATCTGGCGCTGCCTGTTCACTGTCATCTGCAGCAGTATCATCAGCGCCATCATAATATCCGGCGTTATAGCACCCTGCAAGAACAAGCATTGATAACATTACTAATACTATTCCTAGTGTTGTTTTCATGCTAAATCACCTATAGTTTAACAAATTTTCACAAATATTGGCATATCGGTTTTATTTATGCCCACCATACTATCCCACTGGTTGGATAGTACATACTATTCATCCTATTGATATGTACCTTATTTTGTTGTTATCCGGGAATCATAAACCTTTATATAAATCTTGTGGTGATAACAAACCAGGGGTAAAATTTAGAAAGGTTTTTATATGAGTATATATAAAGATATTCATAATTCGTTTTGAACTGTCCAATAAGGGATGGTAAAAAAGAGGTGAATGGCATGGGATTTTTAGCACAGATGAGTGATGCTCTAGTGGCCGTGGCAAGTAATACAGTCAATGTCCTGCCAGGCATTGTGGGCGCAATTATTGTGCTTATTTTGGGGTACATTATAGCAGCAATTGTTGGATGGGTTGTTCGTGAACTTCTCGACCGCGTGAATCTTGACAAAAAGATCCATCAGGTAGTCCACTCAGAAGTTATTGGCTCTGCGTACCTCTCTGGAATTATTGGCACAATAATTAAGTGGTATGTGTTTCTGATTTTCTTAGGAACATCAGTCGAACTGGTTGAATTAGGCGTATTAACAGGATTTCTTACAACAGTGGTTGCATGGCTGCCAAATCTGATCGTGTCAGTCATCCTCGTGCTGGTTGCATTGATCTTGGCAGAATACGTCGCACACAAGGTTCGAGAGACGAAAGTCAAAGGAGCACACTGGATGAGCAAAGTGCTCTACGCATGCATTGTCGGCCTGGTTGGCATTATTGCCCTGAACCAGATCGGGATTGATGTACGATTGCTGGAAAACCTCGTGCTCGCCATTGTAGGGGCGCTTGCGATTGGAACAGCACTCGCCTTAGGCATTAGCCTTGGTCTCGGCCTCAAAGATGATGCACGAAAATTCGTCAAAGAGCTGAAACGATAAACAGCTCTTTTTTTCTTTATTTTTTTCAGTTCTTTTTCTTCTTCAGTTCTATTTCTTCTTGTCCTCTTGTTTTGTTTCTGAAGTTGCTATTTTTGAAACAGTATCCCATTTGTTCTAGCGAAAGATGCTAATGAATAATCCTGCCCTAGACTTCATACTTTTGGAAAGGATAAGAAAGGATGAATATCACGCGACCTGCGGTCGGGCGTGAACGGGAAGACGAGGCGCCACTGCTATCGATGGAAAAATCATGTCCTTTTTTCGTGCTCCACACCATTGAGGAGCACGAAAAAAGGACTCGTTCTATCCCGCTGTGCAGTGGCGCCTATCAGTAGTCGTTCACGCCGAGCGTAGCGAGGCCGTGATTATTCCCTTTGTTATATATTCCCTTTGTTATATAATCAACATATACTAAAATTAGATAAGAATAAGAAAGGATAACTTCTTGATTTGGACTCTCTTTTAGCGCAACATTTTTATACAAGATCTCTGTTGCTGTGGTCGTCTTATTAATTATTAAATTAGTTATTAGTCATTAATGGTCATTAGTCATTAATATTAGCTGTTTGGGGTTATGGACATGATATGGATCGTCATTGTTAGTATTCTTGCTTTAGTATTCGCGGGAATCTTGTCTTACCTTCTCCTTTCTAAAAGCCAGGGGGATAAGAAATTACAAGATATGAACAATGCCGCCCATGATGCTGTTGTTCTGTTCCTCCAACGGCAGGGGTATGTTCTTGCAACGGTAATCGTTGTGCTCGCTGTCCTTCTGCTTTTTTTCGTTAATTGGCAGGCTGCACTATCGTTTGTTGCTGGAGCATTGTGCTCTGGACTTGCCTGTTTTTTAAGCATGAAGCTCTCTACAAGAATGCCTTCCCGTGTTCTTGAAGCAGCAAAGGAGGGGGTAAATCCTGCTCTTCGCCTTGCTTTTTCGTCCGGAACAGTCCCCAGCATGATCGCGTTTGGGCTTGTTCTTTTTGGGATTGCAGCATTGTATAACGTTCTTCGTCATCCTGGCCTTTTAGTTGGATTTGGGCTTGGTGCAAGTGTTGTCACCTTTGTGGTTGGCATAAGTAGTGGTGTTTTTGCTCGTGGTGTTTGCCTGGCAGAACAGCTTACCCAAGAGGAGAATAAGGGAGAGAAAAAAGAGGAAAAAAATAGCATTATGAAGATCATCAGCGCTCACGTTTCTTTTTTTCCTGGAGCAAGTACTGGGTTTGTTCAGCTCATTGGCGCAGCACTAATCGCTGCAATGGTCATCGGCACTATCACCTACGGGTTTAATGGAATTTATCTTCCTCTTGCTCTTGTTGGAACTGCAGCAATGCTCTCCTTTGCTTGCAGCTTTGTAGTTCGCTCATCGACAGAAAAGAGAGTGCATGTCGGATTAAGGAATAGTATTCTTGGTGTGTCTATCCTTTTTGTCATTGCATCATATTACATGGTTGGCAGATTGGTTGGAGAGATCATGGTGTTCTATGCCGTGCTCTGTGGTGTTATCGCTGGATTGCTTTTGTTTTTTGGCGGAGAATGGGGACTTTCGAGATCTTCCCTTGTTAAGCGAATTATTGATTCTTCAAGGGCTGGAGCATCAACAACTGTTCTCTATGGCCTTGCATCAGGAATGGGCTTCACGCTTCTTCCCCTTATTGTTCTTGCGCTTACCGTGTACCTTTCGTATTATTTCGCCGGATTTTTGGGGATTGCCATCGCTGCTACCAGCTTATTATCATTAGGGAGCTTTAGCCTTGCTTGTGTGGCGTATCGAACAGTAGCATATACCGCTGTTGTCCTTGCAGAAGCGACAAAACAAGACCAGAAAGCGCTGCTTCGATTGGAAGGCTTGGCATCATCTGCAAAAACTGCTTCAATTGCCTGGAAGATAGTTGTTGGGTGTGGCGCTCTTCTTACGATTCTTTCCTTATTCAGCCTTTTTATGGCTGTTGCAAAGCTTGGCTCTATCTCCTTAACTAATCCTGGTGTGCTCATTGGTATCTTGATCGGCTGCTTTCTTCCCATAGGGGTGCTTGCGTCCGTGCTAAGCAGTGGAAGTGCTGTTGCAGCGCACCTTGAAGCCAGCAAGCAACTAAAGTCCATGCAGGATTCGGCAAAAAGAAAGACAACCATGGCAACAATAGATTCCTCAGCGTATTCAGTCTTAACTCGCATTGGAGCTGAAGTGTCGTTGAGGCAGGTTATTGTTCCAGGGCTCATTGTTGTCCTTGCCCCTCTCTTTGTTGGCTTTGTTCTTGGCGCTTCATCATTAGGCGGCTTGCTTATTGGAGCGTTGGCAACAGGAAGCCTCCTTTCATTTGCTCTTATTCTTGCTGGGGGATTGTGGTGGCGTGCAAAGGAGGGGCAAGAACAGGAAAGAATGCAAAAAAGGCCAAGCAAAGAGGCAGAGCAGCTGAAGGCCCTCGCGATTGGAGCCCGAGTTGGGCATGGGTTGTCTGGCGCCGCAAACCAGCTCGTAGCAACATTAATGCTCCTTACGTTTGTCTCTTTACTTATTGCTCCATTGATTGTTAAGTTTGTATAGTTATTAAACACCAGTCTTCAGCAAAGTATATAAAGGGGGTCGCTTCTTTATTGCAAGCATGACTCCTCATCAAGAGCTTCGAACAACGCCGCAGCATGGAAAGCCTGGCGCTCCGGTTTGTGAGGGATGCATGAACTGGGAACGGTTTGGCAAGAACTGCTGGGTGTATTGGGATGAAAAGAAAGTGTGTACTCAGTTTATTGACGCGACTGGCAAGAGCCCTTCAGGGTATCGGCGCGTTGAACATTTACGCCTTCCATTTGAATTGTGATCCTAGTTGTAATCATAGTCGTAATAAGTATATAGTTGTAATGGCCATACTTATTAAAGTGAATTACCATATATTCTCATGAGGATTCCTTCTTCACCTCAAAAGGTTCGAACGAGCGAGCTCCGCCCGATTGATGTTCGCTTTACCGCAGTCCAGCGCGAGCATCTTTCTCAGAAAAAAGAGTTTTTTGGAAAGAGCCCGAACATTTTTGTTGGCAGGCACGGCTATCCATTTCTTAATGTTGGCATGCTCGGCGTTGAAGAGTATCATTATCATGATGATCCATTGACATGGAAGCAGGAGCAGTATGGGATATCCAGCATTATTGATTTACGATCAACGCTGGTGAATTCGAGCTTCAAGGCGCCAGTGAAAGGCTCTATGCCTGGATCACCCTTGTTTTCAAAATTTCTTGGCATGGCGCAAGAGATCTCCCTGTCAAACAAGCCAGTGGATGTTGAAGTCCAGCTCGAGCGAGAGCCAGTGTTCTCGCCAATGCCAACAACATCCCCGCATCACCTTCCCCATGGCCCTCGTGTTCGCTTAAGGAAGGCAATGCTGGCAGAAAACCCCCACGTTCCAATAATCGTTGAAAAGGCAGTTAGCGATACTGATTTGAAGGCAGCAGAGGCAGTTGCAGCATTATACCAAAAAAATACTGATACGCATTACCTTACAAAATTGTTCTCTGTTGGCAATCTTGGCGTTGCACCAGAGAGAAAGCTTGTTCCAACGCGATGGAGCATTACCGCAGTTGATGACACTATCGGAAAGCAGCTGATCGAAGAGGTGAAGCAGTTTCCTGATGCAGGCTATCTCTCTTTTTTTGGAAGCTATCTTGGAAATTATTATTTAGTGCTGTTTTTCCCTGGCATCTGGAGTTATGAATTGTTTGAAACGCTTGCCAGCGATGAAGGAAAATACTCAACAGACCATGAATTTTATGACGGAAGAAAAGTGTACGCATCCAATACGGTGGGTGGGTATTACGCTGCCCGGCTTTCCATCCTTGAGAAAATGAAAGAGATGAAGAGGCAGGCATCCTGCTTATGCCTTCGCTTCATCACCAATGAGTACTGGGCCCCTCTTGGGGTGTGGGTCGTTCGTGAGGCTGCAAGAAACGCAATGCAGTCAATCCCTATAGAATTTGGAAGCAGGGAACTTATGCTGGAATACGCCCGCCATCTTGTTCGAAAAAAGTTTGGGTACCCTGCTGATGTGCTCCTCCGAGAGAGCAAGCTTCTTCACCTCATGCAAACTCAGAAGCGTCTCTTGGAGTGGGTTTGATTTTGGTAGACATAAGGGGCCCATATCACCGGCTCTGTAGAAAATCTCTTTACAGATTTAGTCATCAAATCCTCGTATTTGACTAAAAAACAGAGATTTGGGACGCCGCCGTGATTTTCCAAGAAAAATCTCTCAAAACTCGCATCGCCCATGTTTCCCCTTCACATTTATAGCTAAGGATACAAAAGGCGAGTTTTGTGTGGCCCCTCCCTGCGGTACATTCGCAGCCCAATAGCCTGATTCCGGGGACCAGCCGTAAATTAGGAGTTGTCATAAGCGCTTGGGGGCTCCGAGCAAAGCGAGGAGCCCCGGCTACACGTCTATATAGTTATACCAACGCAAGAATTTTCATCAAAAGCAATGACTTTTCTTTCCGATACGGCAGTATAGTTGTGCAAAAAAGGAAAGAAAAGGCATTGTCTTACACGCAGTGCATTTTTTACTCGATACTACAAGATAGTTGTGCGAAGGAGAGTAAAAAATGCATTGTGGGATAAAAGAGACCTAAACAAAGTTTAAGCACAGCGGCGCCCAAAATCAGAATGACATTTTCTCCAGAGCCGAAGTTATCGAAAACTATTTATAATCATCAATCATTTGTTAAGTTATGGCATTGAAAAAAAGAACTGCTTTCTCTTTAGTCCTTATTGCCTTGATTTTAGCATTACAACTGTGGTATGCGGTGACATCTGCCTGTCCAGCAGGAACGGTGTCTAAATCAGAATGCTGGGGGCCAAGAGGAGTTGAATTTTTAGGTGTCAATTTTAATATAGGATTTCTAAAAGCACAACTACTCCCCACCTTATTTGTTTTAATTGCAGCCTTAATAGCGCCCTTTGTTGCTGGTAAGCTATACCCTAAGAAATCAAGAAGTGAGTTGGTCAATCTAGGTGTTTTGCTATTCTCTGTACTTTATGCTATAACTTCTTTGTTTATTTTATTTTTACAATGGTCAATACTATATTAATCTGATTAATTTTTCAAAGCCCTGTTCCATGCCAAACAGAGAATAGCCCTTCCACCACCAAAACATTATTATACCTGAAGAAGCAAAATAATGCCATGGTGCTAAAAAGAGGGTATGCTACGAGCATTTTTCCTATAATCATCCTTTTTATCATCTTAGCTCTTTTTATTGGTGGTTGTGTTCAGCAAGAAACAGCGAAGCCAACGATATCACCTGATGTGGTGGAAACAGAGACTGGCACTCCCCCACAGCCAACCAAAGCCCAAGCCGACCTTTTAATGCCAGGCAATGACCTTACTAGAACAAAGGGCATGAAGAATCTATGTGCATCCCTTCACGACTGCTTTATTTTTTGCAAGAATAATGTAGGACAGTGCTCTGATTTCTGCAGGAAAAATCCGGCCCATGAGCTCTGCGTTGTTCCAACTCCAGCAGAGCCAACATTATGGGTTAAGGATAAGATAACGCAGCCCCTTCCAAAGGGGGCATCTGCCGTTCGCTTAACCCTTCCAGGCCCCATTGATGAGATGCCAGTTGAACAAATAGGGGCTTATGGCGCCCACCCTCCCGGCCATGCAGAAGGGTTAGACCACGAATGGATATGGATTAAAGATTCTGCTCCAATAAAAAGCTGGGCAGATGGGCAAGTTGTCTATGTTAATACTATAGAAGACCGCATTCAAGATGATACTCCTAATATTGTAATCTATTACGGTGATGGCCTTTGGGGGGAGCACATGCATGTTCAGCGCTCCCTCGTAAAACCAGGCGATGCGGTAAAAGCAGGCGACCCTATTGGTTATGGTGAATTATATCCCCAGATGCAGGGCTACCAGTTTGCTGAATTTAATCTAGCAGACCAACACCGGCAAGATGGGGTCGGGTATTGGTACACCTTTGTGAAAGGAGCAACGTTAGTATCCCCCTTTGACTATCTTCAGGATGATGTGAAGCAGAAGCTTGCCGAGAAGTGGCAGAGAGATGTGATTGATTCTTATTTAGTAAACGGGGAAACTGAAAATATCGTCCCAACCCCCTGGGAGCCCTACCTTACCAATCCCATCCTGTTTCATAGAGATTATCCTGGCTCTCTTATTGGCGAGTGGTTTTTACGAAGCAAGCCATGGGATGCTGATGATGCCCCAGATATTTTCATCTTTTTCACCAACAATACCCAGTATCATCACAAGCAAAAAGTTATTGGAGTTGAGGATGGCACAATCAAAACAATCATCCTTGGCGATTGGGATGCTGATTACGGAAAAGGAAGGTTTACGATCACAACGCACTCACCTGTTTATTACGGAATATTTGAGATTGATGAATCAGAAGAGCTTGCTAAGCTAACCATTGAATACCAGGAGGGTTCATATCCCGATTCTTTTTCTGAAAATGCATTAGCCTATACCGAACGAGATACTGTCTCAAAAGGATCAGAACGATTCTACTGGCAGCATCCAGAGTATGATCCAAGGAAGTGGTGATGGGGAAAAGAATAATTTTATATAATCCTACTCTTATAAAATAATAATGGTTTTCAAAACATCTAAAGCAAAAACATCTAAACTGTTTGATGTCATCGCTTTTGCGAATACCTTTGCCATTATAGACCTCATTTTACATCCTCTCTTTCGTTTATGGATCTCTGTTTCTCCAGAATCATATGAACACGTATTAAACCTCTTTGTTGCAGGGTGGCAACTTGAAGTTACGCCGTTTGACCTAAGCCTGTCAAATATTGTTGTTGGGACCATCCTTGAAGCTGCTGGGTTTTGGTTGTTTGGCGCAGTTGTTGCACTCCTTTATAATAAGCTGGCTAAATAATACTGCTTTTTCCTTCCAAATAGTTCACCTTCCTCACTCCGTACAACCTCTCAAATGCATCAATAAGCCATCGCTGGTCATACCTTGCAAATATTTTGCTTATTCCTGAGCCGTCCTGGAATTTTTCTTTGGATGTTCCTTCAATAAACTGATCGATACCGCAGCCAGTAAACATGGCTTGAACAAGGTGCTGCTTCACACGATCATATGATGGAATATGTGGTATTCTTGTCATGACTCGCGCGATGTCTCGGTCAAAATAAGGCGCTTCAAGCCGGAGGTTATGGTGCGCGAATATCTTTCCCATTCTTGCGGTTGCATGCTTTGCTAGTCCTCCTCGGCCAAGTTGGCGGTCAGTTTTCTTGAGGCCAAACGTCAATGCTTCTCTAAAGGTGATATCTCCTTTGTCTTTTGTGGGATACCCTAATGCTCTTGGATTGAATCCATAATCATTGATCATTTCGTTCGGCCCCTCTCCACAGAAAACAGCGGTAATGCCTTCTGCACTAATAGCCGGGGCGATAAGATGCATTGCGACAGCACATAGGACATTATCCTGTTTTGGATTTCCACTGATATCTAATGCATTAGATATAATAGCATCCAGATTTGGATGGCTTTTTCTGCTCTTTACCAATCGTCGATGATCAGGAGTATACTGTTCAGAAACCGCATTGATGTGGGCAATAGTTTCGGTGTACCGGAATAAGCTTGCATAAACTTCAATAAGATCTATTTTTAATTGTTCAGCAAATTGCCTGCTCTTTACAATATCAAGGTCGTCATCTGCTGTTTTGAGAGTGAACGCGACTATTTTTCTTCCTTGCTGTGTTGCGTATTGCGCAAGGAGGTAGCCAACGCTCATGCTGTCTAATCCTCCAGAAAGCAGCAATCCAACAGTTTCGCCACGGTCAATATGGCCGAGGCGCCTTTCTATTGATTGCTGAAGAAGGCGTCTCACGATAGGCCCGACTGATAGCATATCAGCATAGTTTTTTGGAACGTTTGCTGCATCGAGCTCGTATTCTGATAAGGTTGGTCCAAGTTCTTCTTCTGTTGGAGAAGCTGAACAAAATGAATCGTCATCAATGGTTACTCTAGTGTTGTTGGAAACAGCTCTTATCCGCTCCCAAGCAAAAGGGCGGCGTTGCCGATGAAGATACTGCTTAATGTCAAGAATGTTGCTTGCAACAATTAACTGCCCACTGAACTGTCCAGTGTGGCATGGGGGAGTATCAATCAGATAATGAAGAGGGTTTTCTCCGAGAAAGTCTCGCTCTAAAATAACCTGCCCGACCTGCTGGCTTGTTTCTTGTGTTGGCTCTTGTGGTGGCCCTTCTTGTACAGTTCGCGTTTCTCGTACGGCTTCTTGTATAGTTAGTTCTCGTACTGTGGAGAATCGATACGGCAGATCTGGAAATGCTGCTCTGTTCCGAAGGTCGACAACGTCCATCTTATCGGGCGGTACTAATTCCGATTATATTAAACTTATTGTCAATTTATTTTACAAAAT
>JACOVM010000077.1 GCA_016177345.1 Candidatus Woesearchaeota archaeon
ACATTAATTTTTGAATGTATCTCTTCTATTGCTTTCTTAACACTTCTACTTTTAGTTTCTATATAAATATCTATGTCACTATCTTTTTCAGCCAGCCCTTTTGCATAAGAGCCGAAAAGGATAATCAGCTTTTCATCGGTTTTCTTGAGAATCTCCTCAAAAATAATAATTAATTCTGGATTATCACGCAATAATTTAGTTAGCTTATGCAGCTCTGCCTTTAAGACGTACGTACGTGAGCGGATATCCTGCTTTAGGTAAAAGATTTTATTCTTTCCCTCTGTTCTGGAATCAATTGCCTTATTTTTTTTAAGGTCATTTAATTTTCTTAAAACAGTAGAATGGGGCTCGTTGAGCTGTTTAGCAATACCCCTAACGTGATTATCTGACCTCAACAATAATTCGATAATGTCCAGCTCAAGATTGATCCTTTTTTGAACCATATGTATCAAATATGAACCAGATATATAAAAAGGTTTCTGTTTTGAACGAGCTGGCCCCTGAGGCTTGCCTGGTAAAGCGGACATTGTTCATAGTGGTTCCCCATTGAAAAAAAAGCATCAAAAATTCAGCTGTAGTGCGCTATTGGCTGCAAGGCATATGCCCCTTTTTTGGCTTCATTGCCTCATTTTTTGAACGTTGTTTTCTGCCAACCCCGAATTTTGGCTTGCGGAAAAGCTTTGCAGAAAACAAAGTTTATAAACACGCCACTCCTGAATCAGCCTTAACGGTGAATCCATTGACGGCACACCATCAAAAGAGGCTGATCGTTGTACTTCTGAGTATGATCCTCCTTCTACCTATTGGTTTGGCAACGATTCAAGAAGAGCATGCCGAATTAAGAGGCGATACTGACTATTGGGTGCCTGGTGCGTATGCGGATGCGGTGAGTATATATTATGATGTTGATAGTTCTGGTTCGATCAGAATAGGGGGAACCTGCACTGATGATGCAGATTGTACAGGGGGAACGTGCATTGCGGGAGCATGTGATTATGCTGGTTCACCTCTTGCGAATCCCTCAACGCCACGAAGAGTAAGGCAATGCCTATTACAACAAAGAGAGGTAGTGGGAGTTCAAGACCATCGAGAATGTTTTGTTGGTCTTGATTCGTATGACTATGACAGTCTCTTCATCAGCAGGCCGCCAGGCTGTCTTTTTTCTGCTTATACCACCAATTCAGATAGTGGTGTGTATTATTATAGCACAGCGGCAAGTGGCATTCTTCAAGAAGGAACAGTTCTCCATCAGTCCAGCAATAATGCTGAACTATTAGATTTTGTGACAAGTGACTCTCGTGCTTCTGCTAGTGATTCCAATAATAATAACGGGCAAGACGCAAACCTTCTCTTAGAGTTCGCAAAAAAGTATAGCCCACGGCGAAATAAGGCTTCAGTGGATAATGGAAGCAGTACTATCGCTAGAATGGGGGAACTGCTTTGTTATGCTGAGCAATGGATTATTTGCGATGTAACTGATGATTTTTATGAGTTTGGAAGTGGTAGAAACGGCTCTGGTGACATTTATGAACGCTATCCTGATGGCACCTGGATAACCCATGAAGGCCGCCTCTATCGCTATCCAGTAATCACAGAATCAGGAGTAAGAGTTTGCAGCTCTGGAGAATGGAGGACGAGAGGAGAAGTTATCGCAGCGCTTCCTGATCATACAGAAGAGTGTGAGACGAATTTTGATTGTGACGACAAATTCGGTACACCCTTTCGTGAATATACTTGTCATGCAGGAGTATGCCTCCATACTGGACAAAGATATTGTGGTAGTGATGATGATTGCGATGTATACGGCACGATCTGTGATGAAACACAACACACCTGCAGGGTTGACCGTGACAAGGATGGCTATAACGAGATCAATATCTTCACTGGAGAGCAAGTTGACTGCGAGCCATCGAGCCTTGACGAGGCTGGAACATACATTGATGAAACTTCACAGGATGTGTGCAATAACGTTGATGGCAGCGGATTATCCAAATGCACTGAAAATCCTGAAGTATACGGCGGCTGCGCAAGATGCGTCAATCCTGGTGCTGAAGAATTTATAGGGGATAATGTTGACAATGATTGTGATGGAATCACTGATGGGCGTATCGTCACGTTGGACATAGAATTGTACGATGCTGATGATGATAAGTACCTTTCCCATTTGCCACCTGGCTTTGCAAGCCTCGCTGACTTTAATGATGTTCTTCCCGACGAGACGCAGTTCTTAGGAATAAATGACTGTAGAGACAAGGATCATGAGCTTGAGGACTTATCAGAAGAAACTATCTCCTCATTTTATGCCATCCATCCCGGAGTCACCACAGAAGCCCAAATCCTCTCCGCCATCAATCCCGGCGCTGCAGAAATATGTGATAGCGTTGACAATAATTGCGATGGAACCATAGACCCGAGTGATTGTGATCCTGATACTTCTTCAGTGTTGTGTGAGCTGGATGGTGGAACGTGGATTGCTTCAGAAACTGGCGGAGGGGGAGGCTGCTGTGGAGATGACTTTCCTGTACGGCTTGAAACATTTATTGCTGCCGACGCCACTACAGAGTACAGCGCGTGCCTCAATTCAGTGCCAGTAAAAAATGATGCAACCGGCGGCAGGCATATTATCTATCCCGGAATGGAAGAGGATGCGCCTGACTTCTGGGATGGGCCGGTGCGGCCTGCCGAGGATGGCATAGCAGATAGCGTCGTGATAGAGATAGCAGGCAGCGAGTATAGCACAATAGACACTATTCATGTTCCTGTTCCTAGCTATCTTCATGGAAAGCGATTGCGATTCACCGCGGAAGCAGAGGTTTCTTCCAGCCTGCCAATAGGGGGAGAGATCAGCTTCATCCAAACAGAATATAGCAGTGGTACTGGAACAGATACACCATTGTCCGAAGAAATCCCCTTGTACGTCACAAGAGGAAGCTATCAGCAAGTTATGGCAGAGGTAACCATTGGAACTGTTCCTTCTGCTGGAGCAATGCCGCCACGGCGAGAAGTGAGGATCAGCGTGCATCGACCAGATGTATCCAGCGTGATCAAGCTCCGCAACATCAAACTATTCTATGAAGAGGAAGCAAAGGTCTTGCTGTTCAACAACGATTTTTACGCCTGCCAGGCAACACCGTTTATTGAAGATTTGAAAATGACCAATAACAATGGCAATCTCTTATCAGAAGATGCTGTTGCGGAAGAGAATTTTATGGGCGAGTGCGCCAACATTGGAAGCTGGTACTGCTCCCTTCATGATAATCCTGAACGAGCATTGTGGGACTTGCAGAATCCTTTGGCAGCAGAGCCATGGGACACGCCGAAATACATTCCTGCAGAGGAAGACGATGCATTATATAGAATCGAAGGCCCGACAAAGGGATGCTGTGCAGAATCACAGTGCTGGACTGGAATGACGTGCAATCCATCGGATGCAGAAAGCCCTGCGCGCGTGACTGGCCTGAGCTTGCTGAATGGCAACAAGTACATCTGCGACGCTGGGGTAGAGAAAACAGACTTTGCAGTCTGGAAGCCGGCAGTTGAAAAAACTGACCAGTTCGGCAATCCTGGAGGAACGTGCAGCTGGGACATGTGCTACTACAATGCAGGGCTTCTATCGTCAAAAACTGATGACACATGCGTCAGGCATGGCTTCTTTCCGCCAGATGATGCACACAAGCCAGATGCATACTGCAATCAGGGAGAATGGCGGAGCAGGACGATGTTGCTGGCAGAACAATTGCTCGATCTCGATTACACCAGTGTAAAGAACGACGTTTATGCCCTTCATTGCGGCAAGCCAGACAAGGTGTTGCTGGAGAATATTCCTGCGTTTTATCGTGAAGGGTGTGATAGCCATTCTTGCGTCGAGAGCGTGTGTGTGATGCAAAGCATGGGGCATACGGTCATGGGCTTCGTACTTAATAATCCTATTGACGCATCACGAGAGGTGTCTCCAACAAAATTTGAAAAGTCCTTTATCCAAGCGCTGAACAAGGATGAGTTCGAAACAACAAGCAATCCTGCTGTTGTCGGCAATACTCACTTTAATTATTGCGATGACGCTATCGTTGGAGGCGACAAGTATTCGAGATGCAGTGGAAACAGCCAGCTCTGGCTGAATCCGACAACAAACACGCTCTTGTATAGCGAAAAGAATTTTGGCTTTGATTCAGGTACTTTTGACTGGTTCCTCGGCTTTTTAAGAATTGGAATAAGCAGCCTCGAAGCAAAATCTTTTGTTCGAGAACAGCAAACCAGCGTGAAAGAGCTGTATCTGAGCAGCAGTTCCAATGACCAGAGCATTTATGGAATTATCCATACCGCAGCAGGGCCGGAACGAATGGTGGTTGACTTTAACAATATCAAATTTAACGTGTGCGACAAGCTGAAGGATCATGCTGGGCTAACGTGCACGCCATACGCTTCCCTTGGCAAGTGGAAGTTTAAGGTAGAGAGCGACACGGACTTCAGCTTGTGGAAAGATCTCACGTCAAAAACACGAATGCCGCTTACCGTTGGACATCCAGATAGCCGTCCTCCTGCACCAACAGGAATGGCAGTTCTCACTACTGCTTCCAGCTCCTTGGGGGGATTGTTTGGCTCAACGCTCAGCGTAGTTACTGGAGCAGTAACCTCAACTATTTCAAAAACAGCGCTGTTTTCCAGAGAAAGCACAACCATCCATCTTGATTTTGACGATAGCGAAAAAGATTATGAAGCGTACACTATTAACTTTGGTGATGGAATATTGAAGAGCTCAACAAATTATAATGATCTCCAAGAGGTAACTCACACGTACACGCTTCCTGAAGGGGTAACAGAACCAGAAACATACGACCTAAACGTGTACGTGTTAGTTGAGGACCAAACAAACCCAGCAGACCCTATCAGTGCAAAACGCTTGGCAAGTGGAGACGATATTGATGTACAGCCTCATCCGTACGACATCGACCATGACGGTGATGGGCAGACAATTAATGAGGGGGACGCGTGTGATGCTATTCCAGAACGGCAAGCATGTGCGAGTGACACTGATTGTGGCAGTGGGCTTCGATGCATTGAAGGATTATGCGGAGGAGTGCCGACGATTTCACTAAGCTTGTTTATAGAAATTCCTTGTTTTGGAAGCGACTGCCCTCCACCCCCCATGACTATATCAAGCCCAACCATTCAACAAGCAAGGCCTATCCCGAATGAGTATACCTGTTATGGATTCGGAACAAGTCCACCGCTGGAGATTAGAAATATTCCGGAAGGAACTGAGAACATTTATGTCCTGATTACTTCATCAGGAAGAGGAATTATTTATTCATATTGGGCAATTCAGATTCCTGTTTCTGGAATTAGCTCAGTAACTATCCCTGAAGGGGGTATACCAGATGGTGCTACTATCCGCTCTTCTTACACCCCTATCTGTCCCCGTTCAAGTGTTACCCTGGTTGATTTCACAGTACTGGCAGCAGACGATAGTGATGAACTTGGTCGAGCAAGCTTTTCGGCATACGCCCCCGGCACTGGCGCCCCAATAGTATCTCCAGAAAAGAAAAGCACATGGTTCCTCGAGTGGTGCAATGATGGGTTGGATAACAACTGCAATGGGGTTGATGATGAGGCTAGCTGTGTTGAAAAGCCGCAGCGGCCTGACGTAGATGACAGTGATGAGTGGGAAAAAGGAACTGTTTTTCCTTCATAATGCCCTTGTACAAACCATTTTCACATGATCCATGATTCGTTCAAAAGCACAATTAACCGGATTTATCCTGCTCGCCGTAGTTCTCCTGGTGCTCATCACAACGCTAGTCGTTCTCTCGAAAGCCTCAGAGATGAAAGAGCTAGAAAAAAAAGCTCACCGGATTCAGGAGCAGCTGAAGCAAACAGGAACAGTCAACACGTACATCACCAGATGCCTTCAGCAAAGTGTTGAGCAGCCTCTTCTAAAAATTCTTCGCCAGGGAGGAGAGTTTGCGCCTGTAGCAGGAATGTTAAGAACGAACTCGACGCTTCTTACAGTAGGAATCGAGCAGGCGCAGCAAGATTTCCCGCCAGAATATCCAATACCAAAAACACCTTTGGATGATCTTCCAGCGTACCCATTCGGCAAGCCAAGCTTGCCTCCCTTGTGCGAGATTGGGGGGGCGAATGATCTTTCACTGCACGAGTTCGCGTATCCCTGCCCAACAGGATCATACGGCACGGCATCGATTCAAGCACAGCTCGAAGCCTACTCAGCACGAATGCTCACGGAATGCGCCAACACGAGCATGATGCAGGAACTATCCCAATCCGTTATTAAAACAGAAGAGCCTAAGGTAGAAATTGTTCTCGGAAAGAATGATATTACTGCGATCGCCCACTACCCTATTGTTATTGACATTGATGGAAAAGAAGTAACGAGGCTGATGGACTTTGAGATCGTGCTTCCCATACGCCTGAAAAGGATGTATGCCGTGGCAGCGTTTGCGGCAAGAACAGACAGCCTGCTGCTCGGCTTTTCTCCAGCTATGATTGGAACAAATAGCTCTTACAAGATCGAGGATTTTGATGACCACATGGACGTGAAAGGAAAAGAGATCGAGAACGGAACAATAATCCAGCTTACCGACCGCCTCTCTGGTATCCAAGGCAAGCCGGTCGTCTTCCAATTCGGCAGAGAAAACAGGAGGCCTGCGCTGGACTACATTCACCACAACGAAGATGAAGAATATGACATTCGAGTGGAAGAAGGCGAGATGGTTAGAATCAATGTCCGGGCAATTGATCCTGATGAGCTGAATCATCTTCTTCGGTATACCATAACCTTAAACAATGTTGAAGCGGTTGTGCCTCCGGGAGTGCACGAATTCGAGTTTCCACCAGGGATTCATGAAATGAGGGTAGAAGTGTGCGACAAGGGAGGATTGTGCGACTGGCAGGACATCAAGATTTTAGTGAGTGTTGTTGAGCTTGGCGCGAGCGGCAGCTCAAGCAGTGGAATTGGCTCATCAACACCGAGTACAGGGCCAGGTCCGTCTGGAACAGGAAATGGGTCTGGAAGGCCAGCCCCAACACGTCCATCAACGATATTAACCTCAACGAGCACATTGTATGGTGATTACAAATTCATCACCAGGCAAGCTGCAACGCTAGCGTCGAGAACCGATGCCATCCTCCTTCATGCAAGGCCAATAACGAAGGAGGGTTTGGAGGATCTCTCCTCAGCTATTTCTCCATTCAGCGATGAAGCAAACGATATCTTCAAGCTTGAAATAGAAGAAGAATGCTTCGAAGGCAGCTGCGCAAGATCTTACAAAATTAGCACGGCAAAGGCATGCACTGACAAATCAGGATCAGAGACAGAGCGGTGCAGCGCATCAAAAGGCCAATATGCCTCAACAGAAACTCTCACGTGCGTGAACGCGCTAGCATCAACGACGATAGAAAAGCAGCAGGGAAACAGCACTGGAATCTGCAATCCGAGCGCTGCGCCAAGTAGCCCAACTGGAAATTACGATAGTGGCGGGCCGTACCAGTGCAAGGCAACATGTAACTCCTTTGGAAGGTGCTTAAAGCCAGTAGAATGCTCCTGCGCTTCCGGTGGAGAATATACCGGAGATGCAGCATGCAACAATATTCCCTTTTCCTCATTTGCAGCGAGCAATTTCGTGTTTGGAACAGGGGGAACTGTTTGTAATGCCCAATGCAAGGTTGTCAGCCTTGATGGTAGTGAAGAAGCGTGTGAGTTTGCAAAAGGCCCTGGTGCATACTCTGCAGGAAGATGCTGCCGCGGCTGCGTTACCGGCTCAGGAGAATGCATTGACAAAGAACGGATCAGCACAGACAAAACAGGGTTTTGCTCAAGAGCAGCAGAACTGCTGGCGTGCAACTCATTGCGATTCTGCACGAGCCAGCCATCGAATCAGGAACGCACTGACTCTGGATATGTATATTGCGGAAATAGCGGTGGAGGCAGCTCAGGCTTCGCCTGGCAGGCTACGCCAGCTGGGCTTGGCGGCGCGTGCAGCACTGGCGGCTTCTGTCGAGAAAATACTGCTATTGCCCAAGGGTATTATGCCTGCCAGTGACCATCAAGAGCCTTTTGGACAAAAGCATAGATGGTTCTTAAAAAATTCATTTGGTTACATATATCACCATTTGGTTTTAGAAAAATTTATATAGTTGCTATTGTTACCATCCAATATGGCAAGGCTCATGAAAAAACAAGGGCAAATCAGCCTTCAAGAGGCATACCAAAAGGCCATGCTATGGTTTTTTGCCTTCCCCGACCAAACCATGAGCCTTAGTGATCTTGCAGCAAAGCTCAACATCTCAAAAACGACAGCCAACCATGCTGTTGCCAAACTAAAGGGGGAAGGCTTTCTCGAGGTAAAGGAATTTGGGAGGGCATGGGGCATTACCTGCAGAAAAGGCCATGCCTACCATTATTCAAAAAAAATAGCATATAACCTCCTGCTTGTCTATGCATCCTCAATAGTAGAAGAAGTAAAGCGAGCTGTCCAAAATCCCTTGTCCATTGCTCTATTTGGCAGCTACAGAAAGGGAGATGATAACGAGCATAGTGATATTGACATTGCGGTAGAAGTGTTGGGCAGCAAAGAATTAGAGATCATTGAGCTCGGCACCTTTCCCCTATTTGGGTATAGAAAAAATGTGAAGCTCAACCTCCATGTTTTCTCTAGAAAAAAAGTAGATAGCAATCTTTTTGCAAATATCGCCAATGGCATTGTGCTTGATGGCTTTCTTGAGGCTAAGCCATGATCCGTCAGAAAGTACCTGACAAAAAGAACGCACTCAGCATCATTGAGGCAGCAGAACATGACATGAGATTCACCCTCACGCTTCCAGCGACGGAAGCTGCTGGCCCAACTCTCGTCAGAAACATCTACGAAAGCTTTAGGATGCTTGGAGATGCACTTCTCATCGCAAGAGGAATCAAGGCTGAGGATCATGTCACCCCAATACAAGAGCTGATAGCATTGCCGGTGAAAACAGAGCGCCCATTGCAAGTTATTGACCGGCTAAGAACGCTGCGGCACAACATTAATTATTATGGCTACAGGCCAACGCAAGAAGAGGTTGAAGAAGCGATTTCCATAACAAACATGTGTTTTCACCAACTCCTTCATGCGGTGAAAAGAAAGGTAAATGAAAAGTAGTGAAGAAAAAAGCAGTAAGCCTGGTTACACCATTCCATCAATCCAACAACAACCTTTATAAATGCAGGTTGCTGGAAAATAGCTGGGTATACTGGATTTTAAGAGAGATACGTATCGTGGTGAATCAATGGTGAAAAAGAGGGTCCTAGGTAGCGTGCTAGTTAGCATTCTCTTTATTCTCCTAAGTATAATGCTTCTTTCTCTTTTCTCAATTACTGGGCTTGCTGTACGAAACGAGTGCTGCATTGACTACACCAGAGGATCGTTCTGTACCTCCCTGCTTCTTGATGGCCAAGTATGCCCCTCACCTGGAACAGTAGAGCCAAGAGCATGTGAAGCAATACCTGACAAGTGCAGCATTGGCTGCTGTGTCATGCCAGAAGGAAATGTTGAAACACGGGCAAAATTCTCCTGCCAAGAGAGCGGAGGAGTTTTTCGTTCTGGAACAGAACAGCCATACAGCGTTGGGGTAGAAGACCTTGACTGCACGACGCCATTGCGATGCAGCAGGGATACGGATTGCGGCGCAGGATTGTTTTGCGATACTGCCCTCCCAGATCCGATCTGCAAAGCTGGAACAACGCCAACCACATGTGAGAATAATGTACGTGACGGTGATGAAACTGACGTTGATTGTGGTGGAAGCTGTTCATCCTGCGCTGCAGGAGCATCGTGCCTTTCCGATACCGATTGCGCTACCAGCTTTTGCGACGCAAGTGACAGGACGTGCAAGCCTGCAGCAGCAGTCTCGTGCGGCGACGGATTTATCACGACAAGCCGCGGCGAAGAATGTGAGCCACCAGGATCTTCAGGCGTATCCTCAAGCATTGCCCCCGGCCTTGTCTTGTGCGAAGGAGAAACACTAGCACAAACCATGGCGCGAGAAGGTAGTTCTATCCAGTGTGACATGAGCTGCAAGGTCATTCCCCCATCTTGTCCTCCCCCTCCAACTGTTGTGGAAGAGCTGCCGCCAGCAACGCCAGAAGGAACATCCTGCGGTGATAGCATCCTAGACACGCCGAACGCTGCGCTGAATAATGAGCAATGTGACAGAAATGGGGCAGCAGGAATTGCGTGTTCTCCATTTGGAACAGTAGGTTCTGCATGCCTCTCTCGTGAGGATCCATTAGGGCGAGGATGTACATGCTATGCTGAATGCCTGGAGAATCCCGGAAGTATTTCTACCACGGCCCATCAAGAAGTGAACCGGGTTATTATTGAATGGGACGAGTCGGGACTGGTATCCTCATGTGTTGCAGGATCATGGCCGAAGCGTTTTATCTATCGATGCAATGAAGACGAGCGTGACTGCAATCTCATGAACGAATATGACATCATCAACGCAACAGCAACAACAGAAATGAAGTATGTTGACAGAACAATTGAAGAGCGAACAGAATACTGCTACAAGGTTGGAGTAAAGCTTGCCTCAGGAAAATTGGTAACATCGCCAAAACAGTGCTTGAGAACATGGAGCGAGATATGCTATGGCCTTGCTGGGGGAGTTGGGAAAGGATTATGCAGCGATGACCGAAGCGCTGCCTTGGTGTGTGATGAACAGCATGTCGCGCAGCGCATTGAATGTGGAACTGGAAGCATCTGCATGGAATCAGGATTTAATCCAACATGTGTCAGCCAACAAGCATGCGATGTATGCAATGGCCTCTTTCAAACCTTTGGCGGGCATGTTCCGGTTCCAGTATCACAACTGATCGAAATCGCTGTTGGAGATGGCCTGCAGGAGCTTGCATGTGATGAAGTATTGAGCTGCGCGTATGATACGACAGAGGAAAACGTGAATGCGTATCAGGAATGCAGCGGTATCACGAGCTGCTACGATTATCATTCAGAGCATGCATGTGATGGTTTTGGCGGCTCTGACCCTTGCTTTGTTGGCCCCTGTGAGTGGAAAGAGCCATACTGGAACACGGTTGGATTCGGCATTTGCGCCCCCAAACCATCAACCAAGCTGGACTGTGGAAGGTGCAATCGCGACGAGGAAAGCCCGGATGATGCCTTCAATACCGCATTTTTTAGCGAGTGCAGCCAGGCCACGTGTGAAGAGGGATATGGTGATTGTTATTTCGATGATGGAACATGCAAGGCACAAACAGATGTTGTCTGTGAAGATTATGCGACAAAAGCAGAATGCATGGATGGAGATGGCACTGGCGAAGCTGCTTTCGAGCTCGATGGCAATAATGGAGTAGCACAATACTCCAATGATCGCTTTGAGTATGGGGTATGCAAATGGACTGACGCAAGCAAATGCTTCAAAGACGCTAACGCAGACACTGTTCCCGACTGCAGCTCAGCCGACAAGCCCTGCCAGAGTGACAAGCAGCCGCCAGCAACCATTGCTGTTCCAACAAAAGAGCAGATACGACAAGATGCTGGCGATCCACCCCAGCGAATTCTTGTTGGCAAAGACGCAGACCTTCTCTTATCCGTGTCAGAGCCAGCAGTAACCTACTTCTGCATTGATGAGGTTGATCCAGCAACACCCTGTTCTCCAACTACACCAGCAGTATGCAAGCTTCAGCAGCGCCTTGACACGCTCGGTGATGGAAATAAGCAGGTTCGGCTCTTCTCCGTTGATTACAATGACAATGTTGAGCAAATACAGTCCATTCCTGTTATTCTTGACACCACCACACCAACAATAACTATCACTCCCAATTTTGATGAGGAAACAAAAGTGCTGAAAGTGGTGATGAAAGCTAATGAGCAAGTGAGATGCAGTGCTGACATGATGAATGGAAATCTCGAGCCAGCACGCGCAGTTCCAGGAACATCTAAATCAAATGCCATCCAAGGAGAAGTTGGAAGAACATTTAACAGAACATACTACCAGCTTCCTGATGACCTGTACTATTTCGTGTATGACTGCAAAGATGCTGCCGGCAACAGAAAGCAGGGTTATTATGCTGTATCTAACGTTGAGACCAATTTTATTCATCCTCAGCGGATGGGCATATCTCTCGTCACTGCTAATACTCAGCTAACCGTTCAGGTAAGCACAGATCAAGACGCCGAGTGCAGGCTTTCTAAAACAGTATCCCTCTTTGATGGAATGGAAATTACTTCTCCACGAGGAAGAACGCACTCAGCCAATCTCCCCCTCACTCCAGGTCGAAACATCTACACGATCAAGTGCAAGACAGATGATGGGACAGTCCATGGAAATCTCGGAGACCGCTTCATCATCAGCAGAGACGTTGTTCCACCAAAGATTTCTTTTGTTCAAGCGTATGACGGAACAACCATATTTGACCCAGCACTCTCGTATGCTGCTCCCCAATACGCGATGATGGCATGTGATGACACGGCAATTCCCGGTGGCATCGTTTCCAATCTTGGCTGTCAGCACACCACATACAATCTTAATGGTGCTTTAACCGAGGTTGACCACGAGCTTGGCAGGCTTCATGGCCCAATCTACTTTGGTGATGGAACAACAGCCTTAACCTACACAGCCCGAGACCAGGGGGGAAATAGCGTCACTGGATCGTCAAGCGTTACCGTTACTCGAGGAGAAAAGTCCATGACGATTCGAATAACAAACCAGGATGGAACACCAGTCGAAGATGCTGCTAAACTCCAGCCAGCATTGTATTATGTTATGGTCAGCTCAACCTATCACCTCCAGGGTGCGGTAGTAACGATAGAAATGCTCGAGCGCGAGGAGGACACTGATGAGGATCGGGAACCAGACATGCTTACCCTTCCATCAGCCCCATTGCTGAGCAGTGCTCTTGAACAAGCCTTCATTCTCGACCTTCGGCTTGGCACTAGGACGGCAAAAGGAGAGGTGTATGACGTGAACATAATGGCACAAGGAACGATCACCGAGCCAGTTCCACCATGCTTTGAAGGAGACATGGCAGCAACTACAGAGGACATTTCTGCTGAAGTAGCTGCGGTAGTTGATGCAAGGCTTGTTGATATTCGCCTCGAGCCAATGCTGGAGAGTAGGCAGACAGGCCCGACAGGCGTAGAGTATAATGTGTCCTACCAGAATAATGAGTACTTTACGAATCATCGTGACCTGTTTGTAACAGGAAAGCTCCTTGACCCAGACACGACAGGAGAGGTTCAGTTTAGCATTGAAACATTCACCTCAACCTGGAATGGAATAGACACGCTAGAAAACAATGCAGAGGGTGTTGCTACTGAGGGCTTCATTACCTCTACGGTCGGTGAGGCTGCGATCGGGTCATCTACTGTCCGCGTCGCAAACCCTGAGCTGATCACGCCAGGATCATATCTTTTGTTCAAGAATCACGAGCGTGTCATGTACAGCCGCTATCGAGCGTTTTATCCTGTTGCAGATGTTGATGGCGACCTTATCCTTCTGGCCGAGCCTCTCGAGAAGAAAGTGGGGGGATCTGCGGGAGACGTCGATGTCGAAATTTACAGGAAGCCCTTTCCATATAATTGGTTTGGCATGACTGTTCCCCTTCAAGAGGGAAGGAACGTCCTTTCAGTAAAAGCAAAAAGCACGTCAGGAGTGTACTCTCCAGAAAAGACAGTGATCATTCAGCGCGATACCATGCCCCCAGAAATCATCAGAACCCTTCCAGCCTTTTCGATCACAAGTGATAATGTTTCTGAAGTTGCGTTCATCGTTCGAGAAGCAACAAAGGGGAGCGGCATTGAAAAAGCAGAGATCACCATGAATAGCGGAAGCAAGCCAACAACGATAGAAGAAATTCCATCCGAGGCTGAGGGTTACCTGTATTACAAGGTCAGCTTCGCGCAAGACATCCCATTCGCTGAAGGAACATACACGATAAAACTGGTTGGATATGACAGGGCAAAAAATGTGTTCTCTCCTCCAGAACGGTCAAGCTTCTCCCTGGAAATTGACCGGGGAGCAGCCATCCCCCCAGTATGGACGGTGATTGGCGGAACAAAAAAAGAGACAGCTCTTTTTGGAACCCTCTGGTATACTCCATATCCAACCATTGAGGTAATTATTGACTTCTCTGCAAACAAGCTGCCAATCAAGATAACTGGGATGGTCATAAGAGCGCAAGGAACAACAGCCCAATACCCAATTGGAAGAACATGCGAGGAGGTAAAGCTGGTTGGAACAGAATGGGTTGCAGTGCCAATTCCTGCCGGTGCTGCAGGAGCAGCGGGCACTGTAGCAGCTGAAATGACCAACAAGTTTAGGTGCAGGCTGGCAGAACCGCTTGGGCAGAACAACGCGTATCAGATTGGGGTTCGAGCCCATAAAGTCTTGACGACAGGGCCATTGCCGGACAACACCTTCTTCAGCGACAGTATCATTCTTGATAACCAGCCACCACAAGTAACCAGCCTCATTTATCATTCTCCCGCAAAAATCGAGATGCCGCTTGAATTTTACGCAACTGTTCCAAATGAGAGGTACGAGCTCGGGGCGAAACTCACCTACAGCGTGAACAGGGAAACGTACAACCTTCAGGCAGTTGGAGGATTGAACGGAAACTATCTGTTCATCTGGGACGTGCCGTACTTTGACATCACCCAAGACCTTTACCAAGATATCGATCAGGATAAAGAATTCCTGATTACCATCTATGACTATGCAGATTCAAGCCACACATGGGAAGCTAGGAGAATGATCAAGATTGACGGAAGGCCGCCAGAGCTTGGAAGCGTGCAGTTTAGTGTTGAAGCTCCCTATTCCGCAGTAGGCATTCTTGGAAAAGAGTATTACACCAACGCAGAAACAGTTCATATCACTGGAAACTACACGGGAGATGACGTGAAGTACATCTACATCGAGCCAGGAAGCTTTGATTCAGAAACAGGAGAGTTTGCTGCCCGAGCCCACCCCTTGCGATTGCCAAACAAGAAGTTCATGTTTGACGTCAAGCTTCAAGGAGAGGCTGAAGAAATGGCCGAAAATAGCTTCGAGCTTGTTGCGGTCGATGACGCAGGAAACAGCATCAGGCTCCCATTTAAGGTATGGTACGACCAGACTGTTCCACCAAAGCCACAAATTATTATTGAGTAAGTCAATTATGAGGATTATTCAGTAAGTCCGTTATTAAGTAGGTCAGCCAATGAAAAAAACTGGCACTAGAACTGCACTGATAATAATGCTGGTGATAGTGCTAAGTATATGCATCGTCGCAAGCATAGCCTTTGCAGCCCATACGCTTTCTCCTCCAGCATCTTCTTCACCTGCAGGCTCATCAGGCTCGGCGGCAGCCCCAACAATTACGATCGTGAGAAAAACAGACCCGCAAATCAATGTTATCTTTACCATTCCTGTTGCTGTTGAAGACGCGTTTATTGCACGATTGAGCGACACGGATGAGATTCTGGAGCGCATCAACATGACAAAAACGCCGAGCATCGGCTTGTCAACAACATACACGTTCAAAACCAATCGAGGGCTTGCCAATGGGGCGTATCATTTCATCATTCGTATCAGGACCTTGTCCGGAAATAGGCAGGTGTACGATGAGCCCTTCACCATTGACACGCCGCAGACTGAAATTACCATCCTCGAGCCGCGCCTTGGAATCTCGAATGACCTCGATTATAGCTTTACTATCCTTACGATGAGGGAGGGAGAGCGAGTTCCAAGCAGGTGTAAATATGCCGTGTTTAAGGCAGCCTCGTTCGACTCACCAGGGCTAAAGGCGTTCGATTATCCAAGGGATGGCGGCGCTTCAGAGACGCACACGATCACGAGCTTTCGCGAAAAGTTCACGATCGAGCCAAACAAGCCAGAAGCGTTTCTGTACTTCTACTGCATTGATGATCTTGGAATAGAAGTGCAAAAAACAGTCCAGCCCGTAATTGATACGATTTCTCCAAGAATCACTTCTGTTCAGCTCGATCCTGCATTATGGGGCGAGTACCCTGTGTCTGGCCCCTTTTTTACAACAATAAGCGCGCAAACGAGTGAGAAGTCCATTTGCAAATACATCATCCGAAATGCTGGTGACTACGTTGCGGAGATACGCTATGACAGCATGGCTCCATTTCCTGGCTTCGATCGCTTTAACGCTGATGTATTCAACATAACAAATAAGGTATGGGTTGAGCTTCCAAATCGAGACCAGGTTTCCTATAATATTAGTGTGCAGTGCGAGGACATGGCAGGGCTATTTACCAAGCCACAAAGCGTGATCGCAACTGTCAACTTAACCTCACCCTTAGGAATCCTGGTTACTTCCCCCCCAAGAGTCACGTCAAATTCTGATATCAC
This sequence comes from Candidatus Woesearchaeota archaeon, assembly GCA_016177345.1. GTDB lineage: Archaea > Nanobdellota > Nanobdellia > Woesearchaeales > UBA12501 > JACPCA01. Next base: position 16,366 of record JACOVM010000077.1, read on the forward strand.
CTTTGAGTTTACCACCAAGAAGAGATCGTACTGCTCCTATGTTGCCAGCGATGGCACTGAACAGGTCATTACCGAGGCGAGCAACCCGGTCAAAGACCACTCCTTTGACTATGGCCATATTGATGATGGGGATTACACGTTTCGACTACGATGCCAAAGTGGCAGTGCTGGAAGCCAGCAGAGCGAAGAGCTAACCTACCTTTTTACTGTTGATACGCAGCCACCAAGCATGCCTAACATTACAGCAACAACGTTTGCAACATGCCAAAACACCTCTTTTCCGGAGAGCATGAACATTCGATTTTCTGCGCAGGATGCCCGGACCGGAGTTGCCTCGTACACGTATCGCATTCCCGGTATCATAAACACTCCTGTCCAGAGCAGCGGCCAGCTTCCTGCTATTTCTCAAAACGAGAATGGAACAGCACTTAACTTATCAAGCGGCAGGGTGTACAAGCTGCAAGTAACCGCCACAGACCGGGCAGGGCTTACCAGCGCGACGGCAGAAAAAGACCTGCTCTACGACAAGACAGCATGGCAGTGCCTCGAGCATGACCCTCCAACGATAGACATTGATGAGGAACAGCAGCTCGGCACGGTTCTCGCCAGCATGAGCTGTGACGATGACAGCGGCTGTAATAACCGCTCCTTCAAATATGGGCTGGCGGGGTCTGAACGAAACTGCACAGCTACCTTAGTGTATGATGATCCGGTGCTTGTTTCGCGTCCAAGCTACATCTGCTTCTATGCAGAAGACACTCTCGGAAATAATGCAACAAAATCAACGCAGGTCGTGGTTACTCAAGCCTCGTCCTGCGCGAACGGCATTGCGGATAGTGGAGAAGCAGATGTTGATTGTGGGGGGAGCTGTGGAGGAACCTGCAATCAGGGGAAAAAGTGTAAAAAGGATAGCGACTGCAAAACTGATTATTGCAGCAGTGCAGGAATATGCGAAGCCGCAAGCTGCACAGACAAGATAAAGAACCAGCACGAAACTGACGTTGATTGCGGGGGAGAATGTGGGATTTGTCAAACAGGAAAAACGTGTAAGATCGACACCGACTGCAGTTCTGGACTATGCGATCCAGGTGGCAAAATCTGTGTTGAATCAACCTGCAGCGACACCATCAAAGGCCCAGGAGAAGCTGACATCGATTGTGGTGGGGCGTGCACGGCAAAATGTGGCATTGGAAAAAAATGCAAGCTCAACAGTGACTGTACGACGCTATATTGCAGTACGTTCTATGGAGAATGCAGGGCATCGCCGGCTAATGAAACACCAACACCCCCAGGGCTGCCTCCTGCCGATGATAACAAAGGCATGATGATGTGGGTCATCGTTGGTGTGCTTCTCCTCGTGCTGCTCGTTGGAGGATTATTGTGGTATCATGCAAAGTATGGAAAGAAGACTCTCAAATCAGGCAGTGCTCAATCAGGAAGGCTTCTGCCACCACAGCACGCATCGCAATCCTCCCTCTCTAAAAAAGAAGCAGCAACCTCACCAGCAATACTTCGCGCTACGCGATACCATGACGAGCTGATCCGAAAGAAGCAGGAAAAGCTGCTGCAGCAGCGCATGATGCAACGGCATGGCATCTTTAAGGCGTTTGATGTTTCAGCATTGACAGGAGCAAAAGCAGCAGAAAATGTCCAGCCATTACCAAAATCAGTACCGAAAATAATTCAAAAACAAGGAGAAAAACCAGGTGAGGCAAAGAAGCTCAGTGAAAAGCAGCTTCCACTTCATCATCAGCTTTTTGAACGATTAAAGGGGGAATTAAAAGGAGAAGAATGGATTCCGCTAGAGTTGCTCCATCAAAAACATGTCCAGCACTCACAGCATTTGCAAACAAAACAAGCTGCGCAAGGAGCTGGCCAACAAAAGCAGAAAAAGGAAAAAGAAAGCGAAGAAAGAGATGAGAACTTTGACCGCCTGGATACCCTTAGCCGGCGAGACGAGTTCTTTGATGAGCTGGAGAACATGAAAGGGACACTGAACAAGGCGCTTGGCGGCGTTTTCGGAGACATAGGAAAAATTGCGGAAGGAAAAGAAAGGGGCAAAGGGCAAGCCCCAAAACGACGCTGAACAAGGTACAAAGAGTAAACAAAAAATAAACGCCCGAAAATAAGCACATAAGAAATAAGCACATAAGAATAGGGTAGACCAAATACCATGCTTCATCAAAAAAAAGGGGCTGTTGAAATCCAATTCAATTGGATCTTTATCTTGATTATTGGGGCGTTGATTCTGACATTTTTCTTTGCTATCGCGCAAAAGCAAAAGCAGCTTTCAGAACGAAGGCTTGGCGCAGACATTTCATCAGAGCTCGACTTGCTCTTTACCGGGCAAGGTGTAAGTAGCAACACGATCAGCGTGATGAACATCCCTAACGTTCCCATTCGGGTAAGTTGTGATGACTACACCATCTTCAATGTCCCCCGAAGGCTTGGAAACACGATCATTTTTTCTCCACAAGAGATTACCGGGAAAAAGATGATTGGGATGACCCTTCCATGGACGGTGCCATTCAAGGTCACCAACTTCTTCTACCTAACAACTCCACGAATACGATACATCATAATCAATGCGCCTGATGTTGTTCAGGAAGAGCTTACCGCAACCCTTCCCTTAAATAGGGCGGTGGGGGAAGGAATGAGCGTTGAATTCGTCAACGATACGAGTCTTGTCTCATCCATTCTCTACCAGAATAATCCGCACACGAGGCTTATTTTTTTTAACACCGACCCCGAGCTTCCATCTGATTTTGAGAGTGTGAAGGCCCGAGGCATATCAGCAGTTGTTCTTCAAGGGGGATTCACGGATTTTGATGATATCAGCGAGGCGCACTTTTATCGAAAAGAAGGGAATGCCTTTGTTGACGACCAGGGTGCTGATGGAAATGCGGTGTACGCTATTATAGGAAAAGCGAGCGCACTTGGGGCCATGATAACCTCAACTGCAGAGGGCTACGAGTGCTCGATGGCAAAGGCAACGCATCGATTAAAAAACGTGGCAGAAATATATCGTGGAAGAAGTGATGCTATATTTACTGCTATTCACCGAAATGAATGCGGCTTCGCAGTCTCAGCGTTAGATGCCATTATCAGTGCAGAAAGCCAAGGGCTTTCTCAAGTAAAAACTGCTATTGATGCAGGGCAAAGCAGCCTTGAAAGCAGCAACAGAAATGCACTTCGCCTATCCTGCCCTACGCTGTATTGAAAAGAGGTGCTGTATTACCGTATTAAGAAGAGATGAAAGTGATTAAAGAAGAGAATGATGGTGATTAGAAAATAAGGGAGATCAACAAACGATATTATAAGAAACGTAAGAAACGAAGAAACTTACCGGGAACATGATGAACCATAAAGCTCAAATAAAAATGGGAGAAACGCTTGGCGTGCTTATTGTATTTTTCCTTATCGTGGGAATATCGATAGGATTCTATACCATGATCCAAAAAGACTCAATAAAAACAAGGGCGCGAGAGCAACTGGAAAAAGAAACCATTCGAATAGCGCTAAAAGCAGCGCATCTTCAGGAAATCACCTGTACCCAGGATAGGGATATTGAAGAAGTTAACTGTATTGATTGGTATAAAGCGACAAGCTTTAAACAAGTCATCGAGAGTGATCAGCAGGCATTCCTTTTTTACGAGGCAGACTTTCGAAGCAGCAAGATCACTCTTCAGCAAGTTTACCCCGTCGATCCTGCCCTTCCGCTCACGCTTGACCTTTACTCCAATCCCCCTAAGCATGTTGCTAACAGAATCCAAACTGCTATTCCTGTTGTTATCCGAGACCCGACCATTGCTAATGCGCTTCAGCAGAAAAGCATAGGCCTCCTCTTTGTTGAGGTGTATTCATGATCCTAAAAAAAAAGATAAAAAAGAAGGAAAAGAGCAAGCTAAGAAAGAACAGAAAAGCGCAAATGGAGCTTATAGGAATAGCTCTTGTTGTTGTCTTAATCGTGTTTGGCTTCCTCTTTTTCCTTGGCAGCATGCTGAAGCCGGCAAAAAAAGAGCATGAGCAATTCGCAAAAGTTCAGCTCGCCAAAAACATGCTCAATGCGATAGTGAACACCAAAACGCAATGTAACAGCCTTGACTTTATGACGGTCTTAGAGGATTGCGCAACAAGGGAGCGTCTCGACTGTAGCGGCAGAACATCATGCGAGGTCATCCTTCAAGACTTGGGGGGAGTGAGTGGAGATGATGGAGTGTTGGACATGATGATTCTTTTTCCATCACTTGCAGACGGTTATCGTTGGCAAGTCCAACGTGGCAGTCCAGGAAGAACAACAGGAATTGTCCATGGATTATCCATAGAAAAGTATTGCGCACCAAATGCAGACATTGAGGCAGCACACCAGCCAATCCCGATTCAGGGAAACACGATCACGATTGTTATGGAACTATGCACGAACAGGTAAGATCAGGAACAGGTAAGATCAAGTAATCACATCCCTTAATGTTATAACAAGTATATTAATCCCATAAATATCATATATGGACGCTCACCTATGGACGCTCGGGACGGCATTGATTCACCACGAGTATACCCGTCCCGGCATCCACCTTTCTGGAGTAATGGGTTATTATACACAGTATACCTTGCTTTTTTTTAATCAACCTAATTAACCAACATAATAAAATAAGGACAATCCCGCCACGACCTGCGGTCGGGCGGGAACGAGTGGCAGATGCGCAACCGCACTACTATTTTAATCCAGATCCTTTTTTCGTGCTCCACATCCCTTGAGGAGCACGAAAAAAGGACATGATGTCCTCTTCAATAGCGGTTGCGCCCATTCGTAGTCGTTCACGGCGTAGCCGTGATCATCATTGTAAAATGGTATAATTGACCTGACATTTGTAGATAAAACTGTTTTGTAGGGGCATACACTGCCATTGATCGTTTCTTCCACAGAAAACTTTATAAAAGAAAACGCTTGTACTGGGAAAAGAGGTGTTGTATATGTTCATTACCAAACAAAACAAAAAAGCCCAGGGAATGAGCTTAAACGTGGTTATTATCGCGGCACTTGCTCTTCTAGTCCTGGTAATCTTATCTATTATTCTTGTTGGAAGAATTGGAAAGACGCGGCAAGCTACTGAGGCATGTGTTAACCAAGGTGGAACATGCGTGGAGAGCGTATTTGCCTGTCAAGGATCGAACTCTCGCGTTGTTTCCGAGTATGCATGCCCAAATGAAGAACTGCCGGTCTGCTGTATCTCAGTATAGCGAGGCATTGGGATGAGGCGAATGAGGCAGCAAAAAGCCCAGGGCCAGTGGACGCATATTGTTGCTGCAGTCCTTGTCTTAGTTGTTATCGTTGTTGTTGTTCTTATTTTTACTGGAGTGCTAGGCAAGGCTCGAAAAGACATCAGCCAATGCAAAGGCCTCCTCCAATTTGGAGCGGAGGCACAAGGGAGCTGCGTTAGGGAGGGAAGCTGTCAGGGAACGATAGTATCTACCTTTGGAGAAAGCTGCCAGAAAGGAGAGGAATGTTGTATTCCCACCTCTAATGGATAAATATGATAAATGATAAACATAATAAATCATAGGGAGGATAAAATTATGATCAAACAAACAAAAGCCCAGGGACTAAGTATGTCGACCATCGTTCTTGCTGTCCTCGCCCTTGTTGTTCTTGTTATCCTTATTCTCATCTTTACTGGAAAGCTCGGTAGGACTGGGCAGGGTATTGATACGACACGAGACCAGTACACTGGACAAAATTGTGAGATTCCTGGAACCCCGCGAACGTGCAGGATAGGGGGCTTGGATGAATGTAGAAGGCAAGGCGGAACGGTGTACAGCGGCGCGACCTGCCCGGCAGGAGGGGTGTGTTGCTCGGTATGATCCCCCTGATATCTCAACGGAAGGCACGTAAAAAAGGCCAGGGATTAAGCCTCAACACGGTTGTTCTTGCAGCCTTAGCGCTTATTGTGCTCATCATTATCGTTCTCATTCTCACCGGAAAAATTAGGAAGACCAGTGAGGGTATTGATGATACGGGAAAGATTGCTGACGCGAGTAAGTGTGAGATTCCTGGGGCGCGAACCTGTGTGCTCTATAATGAGTGTGAGACAACAGAATTGTATAGCATGCCCGGATGCACTGCTGGAACGTATTGCTGTGAAGTTCCGAGGATTCAACGATGAAAGGAAGGAAGGGAACGCTGACCTGGACCCAAATTGCAGCCGCAGCCTTAATGGTTCTTGTTGTCATCGCAGTAGCATACCTTCTGGGAACTTCTATTAAAACAGGGAAAAAAAGCATTGAGGGATGTGTCAATAATGGGGGAACATGCGTTGCCGAGGGAGAGGCATGCCCAGAAGACTACCACCAGACTGACGCGCTTCAATGCTTTGGAAAGAGAACCTGCTGCATGCCAAGCCTCCTTACCAGAGGGAGAGGCCAGGCTGGAAAAAACCAGACAGCGCCACTCCAGCCAACTCCTGTTTCTGAACAAGAAAAGAAGATTGCGGATGCGGAGGCTCTTGTAGATGCAAGGCGCATTGATGATGCAGCCAATGTTCTCGAATCAGTGCGAGATGACGATACAGCATCAAGAGAAATACGGGTAAAAGCAGCATTTAAGCTTGCCATGCTTCCATTTCGGATTATAGAAAAAGATGTTATTTATATCGATGAACCAACAAAAATTGTAGATACCGTTCAGGTGTTCTGCGAGAATTTCGAAACAGTAAAAAGCCGCTATGATGATGTTGTGGATGAAGAACCACTCATTTCTGCCGAGCCAATACCGTTTGCATGGCAGCTCAGCTGCATTTTAGGGCGATTTAGAAGCCAGCCGCCATTACTGCCGGTGGAAATAGAGCTCCGCAACGCGTTTGCTGAAAAGAATTATTGCGGCATGTCATTAACCACTGATATAAGTTCAGAGTGCGAGGCAGCGTTTCCAGGCTGGTTTATCTCGGAAGATCATACCGCATGGTTTGAACGCTACCGAGAGGAAAAGGAGACTAATCTGCCAGGTATGGATTATACCATGCAATGTTATTATGGCCTAGCGCTTTTGAGAACTTACTCTGATCAGTTTTATCGACTTGTTGAGCTTCGCTATGATAAGGTTATCCCCTGCGATATGCTCACCATGATAGAAGAGCGAGGCCCTGACTTGCCTGAAAAGTATTGCAAGGAGCTCTTAGCGCTTGTTCAATCATCATTCCCGATTGATATGGAAGAATGCACTCCAAACGCCTAATTACCCGTCTTTAACTCTTTTTATTAATCCTTTTTATCCAGTACCGCAATAAATAACCTCACCATTTTTTACGACAACAAGAAATCCCTGTTTCGCTCGTGCCCACCGCTCTCTTGTCAGCTTCGTCATGGAGACAACAAAGCATGGGCCATCCTCCGTATACCCCTGTTTCTTATATTGCTGTAATGTCCAATACCTGTTAAATCCATGGATGTCATGATAAAAGAAGAGAAAGCTGCCATCAGAAAACAAGAGGTTCATCTTTCCATATCTTTTCTTGGCTGTTTCGAAATCCTTGTTTATCACTCTCAATGTTTTTGCAAGCCATGCCATCGATTCCCTTGTCCATGCCTTAATCTTCTTTTTCTCAATCCAATAAAGTAGATGGCAGAAGATACGCTCTGAGTCAGTTTGGCCATAGGGGGTGAATCGCCCTATGGGAAGCTGAGAGGTATGATCGAGATGGCCATTATGGGCGAAGACATACTCTTTTCCAAAGAGGCTGCGATGGAATGGATGAGTATTCTCACAAACAATGCCACCAATACTTGCTCCGCGAAGGTGGGCGATAACCATGTTGGTTCTTGCTGTTGAATGGCTCTTTAGAAACCGCTCTGCTGTTGAACAGCCTGCCTTTCGTGGTGATTTTGTTACAACAGCTTTCTTTCCCCAGTACCAGGCAACACCCCACCCATCGGGGTTATACCTTCCTCTCTTAAAAAATAATCGCCAGAGGCGCTCGTCCAAAGGCAAAGGCTTGCTCGTTGAAATGCCAAGCATGTCACACATACTAATAATTATGAGAAAGCCTCTTTATAATAGTTTGGGGTTATTAGTTAGGAGTTTGGAGAACGCACTGAACAAACATCATAACTCTTAACTCCTTGCCTAAACTTGCAGGGACAATATTTATAAAGCGTATTCTGCTCAACACTAATATGGCATGGCAAGCCAGACCTTGGCAAGAAAAAGGCGAGATGATCGACCGAACGATCGGCATTATTTTGGCAGTAGCGCTGATTATTACGTTTATGGCCGTGCTCATCTACGTTCTTAAGAGGGCCATAGGATGACAAGAATAATGATAAGAACAGCAGGAAAAGGGGAAGTAGAGCACCATTTGCTATATATCATCCTTGGCCTTGTTGGCTTTTTTCTTATCCTCACCTTTATTATGAGCACTTTATTTAGAATTCAAGAGCCTGCAGGAGATGAAACCTGCCGAGATGCACTCATTTTTACAGATTATGTTGCAACAAAGCTCAAGGCAGAAAGCCTGAAGCCATTTCCAAAAGCCTGCGAATATGAACAGGTTGAGCTGAAATCAAAAAATCCTATTGATGTTGAAAAAGATATGGTCAAGCTGATGGAGCGGTGCTGGTACAAGATGGGATCTGGAAAGATTGAACCATTTGATAGATCCAAGGTATTTTTTGAAACCAACTGCTTTATCTGCTTTATAGCAAGCGTACCAAACATGGAAGGAAGTATTGATGACGATGCGTTTACCGCACATCTCCAAAGTATTTACCGGACTGAGGGGCAGCGGTATTTTGAATATTTTGGCCTTGACAAAAATCCAGGGGTTGCCTCATTTGGAATCCCCCTTGGCAAGGTGAACGATGTCAATGTGATTACAGAGCCGATCACAAACGAAAAGCAGTACGCGATTGTCTATATTGATGTTGCAACGCCAGAAGCACAGGCAAAGCCAGCAGAGCTTATTTCAGATAAAAAGCCAGTTCACGTGAGCAAGCTGTACATTGCTGAATTGAATGACGCTAAAGAGTGTTACGATCCATCATGGTTTGTAACCGTTGGGGACACAAGAGCCAGAGGGGATTAGGACTATGATAAAAATAAAGAGGAAGCCATCAATACATTGGTACTTATCTAGGCGTTTATGGAATTCAAGAAAGGCGCAAGATACTTCGCTCCCCATGAAGTACATTGTCGGATTAATCCTTCTCGCCATTGCCCTTATACTCTTCATCATGCTCTATGTTGGTTGGATTCCCTCACCTGATGATATCGTCAATAAGCTTGTTGGGATTATACGGAGATGACAAAGATAATATGAGCGGAATATGGGCGGGATAGAAACTATGGCAACGAATAAACAACCATCACGACTTCCATCTTCTTCATCAAGCCTCTTACAGGCCAAAAAGGGATCATTTGGGGCTATTGCAGGCCTGGTCATCTCAATTCTCGTCCTTATTGTCATGATTATCCTGTACGGCAGCCAATTTTTTGCTCCAATCGCAAAGCACACTGGCTTTTTGAAAGAGGAATTTGAGCATAAAGGCCCCATCATTACTGATTTTCCAGTTGAGGCGTACCATGACCTCATTCAGGAAACAGTGGGGGAGGACTTTGTTTTTGTTGTTGGATTCGATCTCGAGGTAGATGTTGGAAACTGGTTTAGCAATGAACAGTACACCGCAATAAAAAAGCATACCAGCTTGAGAAGCCTAGACACTGAAAATGAACAGCTTCAAATTACCTCAATCAAGACAGACAAAGGGCTTACAAAGGTCCAGGCAATTGAAGAGCTTACCGGGATTGTGGTGCTATTCAAGAAGCAAGGCATGGCGAATTCAGTTATCGTGGGAATTGATGATGATCCAGAAATCGGAAAAGACCTCATCTTTTCAGTTCCAGAAACAACCCCTGAAGGAACAATAAAAATGGACATTAATGGCAATCCATTGTCAACACCGGTCGGAAAGCTCACCGTGAAGGCAATAGAAGGAACCGCAATCAACTACACTATTGTTCCATTTGTGGAAACCGGAGGAATCGTCACATGAAGTACCATGGAGGGCTTGGCCATATAAAGAATAGTGCCTTAAAGAATAATGTCTTAAAGAATAGTGTCTTTGGAAAAGCAAGAAAAGGGGAGCTGGGCTTTAGCCAGATCGCCAGCCTTGCCATTGTTCTTTTGGTCATTATCGCTATTGCAGTTGCTATTATCCCCCAGATCTCCAAAAAAGGAAAGACCATAGAAAACATCACTATCCTCACAACAGGAGACTTGGACGGGGATGGTGTTCCAAATGGGCTTGATCGGTGCTGCCCGGCGCAGTGTAAAGCAGACAGGTCTGAATTAGAAACACTTGCACCATCGGATAAACGATACGGCTGTGCCCCATGGCAGCAGTCAGTTGCGTGTGAGGATACGTTGACGAATTGTGGCACCGCTGCATAATTATGGTTTATCAATGGTTTATCACTTCAGTAGTTCCTTTTGAATTGTAACTGAATTGTAAAAGAGGGTGATGAAATGCTTCGACAGTTATTCCAGTCAAAGAAGGCAACACTTGACTTTGTCCTCGGTCTTATTCTTATGATTGCACTCGTAACAGCAACAGCCATGATAGGGTTCAAGATTTTTAAGTTTGGCACTGGAGGGGCAGGATTAAAATCACTGAACAAGTTTGCAGCAAGTATCGACGAGTTTAGCACAGCAGGGCAAGGGTCAAGCTCCTCTGTTGTCCTTGAAATTGAAGAAGGGGATGTTGTTTTCGGATTTTCAAAATATGATGCTCCTTTGATGAAGATGTACAATCCAACAGTGGCAGGTATTGGCGACAGCATGACGGTGCTCCATAAATTTATCCGAAAGCCCACAGAATGTGAGAGCGGGCTTGCCTGCATCTGCTATTGTGAGGGGCATTCAACCCATGACGAGCTTGAAGCAACCTGCTCTGCTATGGCTTGTAAGAGTATAGACGGAGTAAACTTTCAACGAATAACTGACCAGGCACTCTTGGTTCCATCTGACGACTACCTTTGGACAGGCACGAGCATGGATAGCCATCCCTTGCTGAATGGGTTTGCATTGTATAACCGAGAGACCTTGTTTCCAAAAGTTGCCTTTGATCCTGCTCCAAATGCTCTTGTCAACATGAGAAAGCCGCTTGGGGAGCTTACCCATATTCGTATCGAAAAGGGAAAAGATGACCTTGTTGCAATCTGTGTTTACCAGGAAGGGCGACAATGCCTTAGTGAGGAAATGGAGAAAAGTTACAACGTGGCAAAAAAGACCCAAGATGCGATAAAGGCAATCGAGCAAGATATTACTGACAATAATTACGGCCAGGCTGTTCAACGCCTGAATGTTCTTCTCAGTGATAGAGAACTGTTAGAACAATTAGACAGTTATACTGCTGAAAAGCTGTATTACCTCAAAGGTATTGCACATCTTGGAACCAAGGAATATGGCCTTGCAGAAGAATCGTTTGAGAAAAGCATTGACGTGGCAGAAATAGGAATGTTTACTGCTGATGCCAAAGCAAAATTAGATGACGCAGTACGATTGAAGGAATGCAAGGAACTCACCTGCGAACAGCTTTCTACAAGCGAATGCGAAACAAACACGTGCGGCATTCCTTGTATTGTTATGGAAAAAACAGTGCATGAAGGAGAAGAGCCTCTAACAACAACACAAAAATACTGTACAACCCCTTCACTGGATATACTTACATAACAACTACATAATTACTACTACATAATTACTGTAACATAACTACTACATGGCCAGAAAGGCAAACAGGCGGCGATCATGAAAGCATGGGCAAGAAAAGGAAATGTACTGTTCACTATCGCAGAACTTGTTATCGCAGCAGTAGTTGTTTTTCTATTTATTAACGGAGCCTTAAAGGTGGCAACAAGCACGGCATCACAACGCAATTTTCTGGCAAATGATATTGCCACTACCATGAGCACACTCCATTCTGTGCCAGGTGATGCAACTTATATATATAAACAGGAGAGCCTTCAGAAGTATAAGTTCACAATCCAAACAGGCCTGGTAAAGGTAAGCGAGCCAGCAGCTAGTGTCATGGGAGAAGCGGTACAAACTATCGCAGTATACCCTGGTGCAGAAAAGGAAATGAGGTCTACCGTTATTGCATTTGCGCCAAGCCTTCAGCTGGTAAAAACAGGAAAGCTTGTTCATATCCAGAGCTCTCCTGAATATGAGATCCTGGAAGAACAAGCGCCAGATGTTTCCACAAGCCGTGCTACCTGTAGTGGAGACTGTGGCTAATGGCAGAATCTCATCTGTTCATAAACCAATGAGATTTGCTATAACAAAGAATAGGTGAATAGTGAAATAAAATGGTGAAATAAAGAACATTAGAGTACCTGAAGCATAATCAGTGGACTTGCAAATCTATGGCCTCAATCGTAACAAATAAGAGGGACAATCGAAGAGCCCTGCTGCTCATCATTCTTCTCCTTACAAGCATAGCGCTCTTCAGCAGTGTTGGCCATGCCCTTCTTATTGACCAGGATCAGTTTACAAACACAGCACTTCAAGAAAAGATAAGCCTGCTTGAGCTTCAAAGCAGAAAAACCATCGTTGTTGCGATCACCAAAACCTCAACTCAGCCATTTGACGATGGAGTCTCGCTTCTCCAAGAGCATCAAGCAGACCTTGTTGTTTTATACCGATATCAAGAAAATAAGATTGCAGTCATTCAGCCTATTGATGCATGGCTTTCAGACGCTGAGATAAAAGAGATTATAGATAAGCACGCTGCAGAAAAGGAGCAAGCGATTACACCGGAAGAAAAAAATAGTTACATTATCGCTATTCTCGATGAAATTACTCCCTTGCTTATTGCTGCAAAAGATACCAGAAGCTATTGTGCCGCTGTTAAAGACGGCTATTGCGATCCAAAATGTGAGGGAATAGACATGGACTGCTTGTGTGGTGATGCAATCTGCCAGTATCACGAAGTTAAGGCAACGTGCAGTGCAGATTGTGGAGGGGCTAGAGAAACCTTTTGCTCAATTCTCCGAGATGGCATTTGCGATGAGAATTGCAAAAGGGATATTGATTGCGGGTTTGGAAAGCTTATGGCAGTAACTGAACAAGTTCAACAAAAGACGAAGCTCCAATACAGTACAATCCTTGGCATCCTCTATGCTGTTTTTTTAGCAGCCTCTGTCGTGTTCGGCTTCCTCCTCTATCAGGAACGCCAGCAAAAAAAGGAAAGAAAAAGCTAAAGAAAAGCTAAAAAATGAAGAAAGGCATCGCGGAAGACGATTGAGATCATGAAGGCCATAAGAAAACGAATGATAAAAAACTGGAACCAACAGGCACAAGCAAGCGCTGATAGTGCAGGAAAAACGATAACGTACCTTTGTGCAGTAATCATTCTCGGGCTTGCTGCAGTGGGCTTCTCTGTTGTTGCAGCACACTTGCAAAGCGATACCCAATTCATCAAGCCCGGCGTCGAAAAGCTTATTGGAAAACACCGATTCCTCCACACTAGCGCCTGTTTTTCATACGAAGACCAGCTCACGGGAAGGGCAATGCCAAGAGTGATTGACCTTGAAAAAATGACCCAAGAGCGCTTAGAAGAATGTTACATGGTAGAGCAGAAGTCTCAAAACCAGTGCTTTCAGCTCCAGCTCTTGAGAAGGGAACCAAAAGAGCCTGAGGAGCCGGAAAAGCCACTTCGCGAGATCCAGACAGCAAACTGGGTTGACTGTTTTGTCACGAAACAGCGAGAAGAGACAGACATCGAATACGTTCTCATCAAAGAAGGAGATCAACTCAGCCAAGGAATAATGAAGATAAGAATGATGAGATGAAGAGGGCGGGAGCCTAACGAGATGTGCATCATGAAATTATTCCACAATACAAAAGGAGTTGACATGCAGGACTGGTTTGGCATCGTATTCTCGGTAGTTATCGGCGCATTTGTTTTTTTTGGCATGGCAGGCCTTCTCATGGTTACTGCGCAGCACGAGAAGACTGTCCTTAAAGAGATCACCTCTGTAGTTGATGATTCCTTTTTCTTAATGACTTATGTAAGAACTCCTCTCTCTTCACAAACAATAGAGGGAGAAGAGGAAAACAAAGAGCTATCCTCTGTTCAAACGTATCTGGCTGAGGAAGGGCTTACGATGGCCCAGCTTATTGACATTGTTGGAAACAAAAAAGAAGCAAAAGCGCTTTTTCATGAAACAAGGGCAGGAATACCTGAAGAGATGCGAACATTGTCAGATGAGGAAGTAGAAGGCTTGCTTGAGCAGCTTCTTGATGCTTATAATAAAGACCTCTTCACTGCACGATATGGAGTACAAGGATGGAGCCTCATCATAGACTATCCGGAACAGTACAGAAATGATATTGATATTATCCATGATACAGGTGGGCTTGGTGGGGGAAGAGCAACAGAGATAACAATTCCGACAATCGACGGAAAAAATGTGATAACCATACGCCTCGTGAGGAATATTCATGCAGTTGTTGTCAGGCCCTAAGAGTGTATTATGATCATAAAGAATATCAATAACATAATCAATTAATCAATGAGTGAAAGATAAGGAAATATAAGAAAGCGAAAAAAGATGATAGAAAAAAAAAGAACAAAAAGGATAATGAAGCCCTGGAAGAAAAAAGGGGCGTATGAACTCTACTTTGGAATTATCGGTGTTGTTATAGCCCTCTTTGTCCTCCTTTATTTTTCGCTTGCTGAAGAAAAGGGAAGTAGGTTTATAGGAGAGCAGCAGCTGCAAGTGCTTGTTGCCGATGCAAAAGTACAGTCATCCCTCCTTTATCTTGATCAAGCCTCTGGATATGCAGTCCAACAAGCTATTTATACCCTTGCTGCAAAAGGAGGCTTTAGTAAAGAAACTACTTGTGGAACGTATTATGGGGCAGCATCTTGGCAGACTGTTGTTCAAGAGGAAGCACAAGGTCGCCAGGTGAGCCAACATGTTCAAAGTTGCAATCCTCTTGTTCAGCTCCACCAATCCTTTGAGGAGGAGCTCAATGAGCAGCTTCAGCGATACCTTCAGCATGACCAACAGCTGCGAGAATTTCTTTTTCACCTTCAGATTAAAGAAGGGGGTGCACAAGAGGATTGGACTAATAAGGTAAGAGAGGATGAAGATACTTCTGGTATCCCCCATATGCCTAGCCGGTATACCACAGTTATTGGGACTACAGATACCCCATTAAAAGTAGATATCCTTAAGGAACTGCAAGAGGACGAAGGCCTTAATTCGGCTTCATCATCATTTGGGGTATATCCATCTACCGAGGGAGAAACTGGATTTTTTTCAAGAAAAGGAATGCCTATTGATAGAATCGTCGTGCACTACACGGTATCATCAACAACAGAAGCGACTGTTCAAACCTTTTTAGAGGAAGAGGTTAGCATCCATTACATTCTGGGTACGGAAGAAGAAGGCTTCAAGGTAACTCAGATGGTGCCAGAAGAATTTGGGGCCTATCATGCGGGGGGATGTTCTGACGCAACGTGTAAGCCTGGTGTTTATGAAAACATGAATATACGAGCTATTGGAATTGAAATTGTCAATTGGGGATTTCAGAGATGTGGCACTGCAAAGCAAGGCCAATGTCCTGAAGGATGCCAAGGGCCATACGAGCGGCTCTGTGTAAATGATAACAAAGAAGCGTGTGGCACAATATTATATTGTTGGCAGCCATACCCAGAAGGCCAATATCTTGCGCTGGTTCAACTTATTGCAGACATTGTTGAGCGGCACAAAACCCTTCAGACTGAGCAAGGATTGACAACAAGAGCTAATATTATCGGGCACAATGAGATCAAATACCAAAAATCAGATCCGGGGCCAAGGGAAGTTATGGATCTCGACAGGCTTACTAATGATGTAAATACTGAGCTGATGAGTAGAAAATCCCTTGCTTCAACGATGACCCCGGTTCTTGGGGCAGCGATTGCTCCGGCGGACACAATGTCTGAAGAGCAAAATAGTGCAGATGCTAGCGAACAAGAGGGTGAAAAACAAGGAGTATATCAGATTCAGCCAACCTTTGCCACAACACTAGCTTACTCTTTTACCGACTACTCCCTATTAACAGATGCACTCTATGGAGAGAACGGTGTTGTCAACAAGACCTTAGCCTGTGAAAAACAAGGCAGGGTTGTTGAGGAATGCCTCGTCGAGGCAACAGAGTCAATAAACAATGAAGTGCTCAGCAAGCAAGGGCTTCTATTGTACAATGGAGACTGTGATGTTCAGTCGAATGTAAAAACAGATTTCTTAGAGTACTATTCTCTTTGCCAACAATCAGGGCAGGACCAATGTATATGCACGATATCCTTAGCAAAAGATCCTAAACAGCATGGGCTAGTTGAGTTTAGTGTCGGTGGAGACGAACAAACAGAAGCCATGCCTTTTTATGATCATGAATCAGCTGTTTTTCGCCCTGATGAGCATCTTGAGACAATATCGTTAGGTACCGTACAGGATCTTGATGAGGAACCAACATTCAACGAAGAAGAAATGCTTACTATCCATATGGCTGAAAACATGATCAACAAAAAGCTGCCATTCTACAAAAAAGATGAAAATCTGTATTTTGTGGAGGATGGGAAAACAGGCGCAGTCCCTCAATGCAGGGAACAAAAAAGGATGTTCCTGTTTTGTGCTGTACAGCAAGACATACAACGAGTAATCTATGACCCAATTGAACAAGAGATTGCAAACAAGAATGTAGAATACAAATTCGCTATTGCATTTCCAGACATTACCCCGCCAAAGCCGGTAAAAAATAGCATTGCCTATGACAAGCCAGGAGCAGAAGATTCTGTCATCCTCACTTGGGATAAAAGTGAAGAGAAAGATATTGAGGCTTTTTCAGTATTTGTTGCACCAGAACAAGGGGATCTAGCTGGCCTCTTTGATCAAGAAACAAGCAGGATAAAAGAAGAGCTTCAACCACAAGAATTCTTCATAAAGGATGTTGTTCTTCTCGAAGGAGGCATTACCAGAGAGGACCTTCAAACTTGCACCTGGAATTTGGAAGAAAAAATGTGTGAAACAACATTGCTCAATGGTGAAAAGATTGTTCTCGATGAAGGTATTCTGTACGAGACAACAGATGATGCACCATACTACCTTCTTGTTTTGCATGCCATTCCTAACGGCATACCCCACCAATTTGCAATTACTGCAAGAGACATTTTCAAAAATGAAATAAATAATCTTGATGATGGCCAGAAAATAAATAAAAAGAGTGGAACGTCAAAAGATGACTTGCCGCCGGAGATGATAGGCCCGGCAAGGACTATGCTCATCGAAGAAACAGAAGGAGATAAAGTAACAAAAAAGATACGCGTTGAATGGGATCTTCCAACACATAATATGGATGGCGGTAGTGTGGATGATGTTTCCTCATTCATTATAAAATATAGTAGAGAACGGGGGGCAACGAAAAAAACTGCTCAAAAAGAAGAATCGTGCACTGGGCAATTATGCTCCACGTTCTTACCCTATCTTGGCCAAGGGCTTATCCAAGTTGGCGCCCTTGATGACCAAAAAAATATATTCCAGGACTGGGAGACGTATACCCCAGTAGCAACAGTTTCTTAGCTGGTGGGGTGACCGGCCTACTTGTACCACAACAAAAAATATAAACGATGCGCAAATACCTGCTCTGAGAACATACCAAGAAAGAACATACCAAGAAAATAGAACTAGGCGGATACCATGATTAAAATGCCTTACGAGCAGATCCTTGAAAAGATCCGGTCTTCTGCTGCTATTTCTGAAGACGAGCTTCAACAGCGAATCCAGGAAAAAATGGACCAGCTTGCAGGCCTCATCTCTAAAGAGGGTGCAGCCCACATTATTGCAAATGAGCTTGGGATAAAATTGCTTGAACAGCAAACTGGAAGGCTAAAAATAAAAAACACGCTGCCTGGCATGCGGAATGTGGAAGTGGTTGCTAAGGTTCAAGAGCGGTATGAAGTGAGAGAATTTCAGAAAGATGACCGAGTTGGAAAGGTAGGGTCTTGCCTTATTGAAGATGATACCCAGAAAATAAGGCTTGTTTTCTGGGGCAACATGACAGACCAGCTTCTTCGCCTCGAAAAAGGGGATATTATTAAAGTCCAAGGGGGGTATGTCAAGGACAATAATGGAAGGCGAGAAATTCATCTTAATGAAAAGTCGACCATTACAGTAAATCCTACAGGAGAGGACGTTGATATCAAAGAACAAATGATCACTAGAAAATCAGTTTCATCACTAAAAGAACAAGATGATAATGTAGAGCTCTTTGGAACCATTGTCCAATTGTATGACATTCACTTCTTTGAGCTGTGCCCACGCTGCCAAAAAAGAGTAAAGCAGAGAATAGTAAACCATCACCAGAATGAGCAAGGAGAAACTATATCTGAGGCTATCTTTGCCTGTGATTATCATGGGGATATTACCCCGCAGTATTCTTGCGTGATGAACTGCTACCTTGATGATGGGACGGGAAATGTTCGCTTAGTGTTTTTTCAGCAGCAAATCCAGCAGCTCCTCCAAAAAACAGGGGCTGAGCTGATGGAATACCGGCAAGAACAAAAGAAATTTGAAGAGGCGAAACAAGACCTTCTCGGGAGGATTATTAAGGCATCTGGCCGGGCCAACAAGAATATCATGTTCGATCGAATGGAGTTTATTGTTGCGCATGCCGATAGAAATCCAGATCCAAAAAAAGAAATCGAGCGGCTCCAGCACGAACGAAAACAGCTCTCTGTTGGAGAAAAGACGCTTGAAGAACTCCAACAAGACAATAGCGGGCTGCTCTCCAGAAATATAGTCTTGACCTCCAATGGGCGAACACAAGTGAATACAGAGAATGCCCCCCTTAACGCTATTGAAGAGCACCTTACCAGAGACAATGATGAAAATAGCGATTCTAAAGAAGAAATTTAGAGAGCGTTTCTATTTTTTCTTACGCATATTCTCGTGAGGATTCCGAGGATTCCATGTTAATGCCAGCATAGTAATAATGCCAAACACTGCCCCGCTCACATTCATGATAAGGTCCCAGGCAGCATCATTCCATTCTCCGATATCTCCTGTGCCGTAGAAGAGAATGCCTTCTCCTTTCCCAAGGTAGGAGTAGCCGATGAATTCGAGGATTTCTACAAAAGTGCCCATGCCGATTGCTGCGAGGAGAGCGTATACTGCAATACGGCGATGGCTCAGCAGGTAGTTTCCACCAAAGAGCGCCTGAAACAAAACAAGAGAGATGGCGTATCCTCCAATAAAATGCATGATGATATCAAACTCAATCCCTCCTAAGTAGACATTCCCATACAACTTAAGGTGGTGAAGGATAAGGGCAAAAGCGCCTATACTGGCCTCAAATAAGGTGAGGTGCATTTTTCGATGAAGAAAATAAAAGACAAGAAGAATGGCTGCTGTGAGAAACTTATCAAAAACAAAATCAGGGTCTTTCTCAAACGAAAGCACGCCGAGCACAAGAAAGAGAAAAAAGCCAATGAACGTTGCATAACTAATAATGGCAGATTCTGTTTCTTGTTTCATGTCGGCATGATGATGACAGAAAGTATTTAAAGATATGGGGGTTTGATGGGGTCAGAAAAACAAAGGCGTGATTGGATATGATGTTCAAAACCCATCTGGCAATTGGATTTCTTGTCGGGCTTATCGCCATGCACTATATTCAGCCATCTAACCAGGTCCTTTTTATGATTCTTATCCTCCTTGGCAGCCTTCTTCCAGATATAGACCATCCAAACTCAACTTTAGGAAGAAAAACAAAGATCATTGCTCTTCTTTTTGAACACCGGGGATTTTTCCATGGATTTTTGTCAATCATCCCCCTTCTTTTTCTGCTCTCATTTATCCTAACAAAAGTCCAGCTTATTGCTGTTGCCCTTGGATATGCGTCCCATCTCCTCAGCGATGCGTTAACTGTTGAGGGCATCATGCCTCTCCATCCACTTTCCCGATGGAGATTAAAGGGATTTCTCAGAACAGGAGCGTTCTATGAAGGAATATTTCTTTTAGGAGTTGTCGTTATTGACGTAATCATGCTCTGGCGACTTTAAAAAGAGGATTGGGGAGAAACCTGGAACTTGAAAAGTTTTCAATCTTCCCACAGGACAGTGCAAAACAGTGCTTTTACTGCGCGTATATAGAAAATTCTCCTTCTTGATACGGCACTGGACACTAGACAGGTGCGAGTGAGGTATTTAAACAAGCCGACCTGAATGGATATTACTTCCGTCGCAGCTGATGAAACCAAACACAAAAAACTGAAAAATCTTGAAAGCTCAAGAAGCAGGTGGTATGGTAAAAGGCTGTGATTGAAACAAAACCCGAATAGGAAACGGAGGTAGTACATATGACTACAAGACCAGAAGCGAAATTTCGTGCAGGACCAGTCTGCGCAACCATTTGGAACAATGTCGGCCAAACACGAGAAGGCCTTCCAACAGAATACAAGACCGTATCATTTGAACGGAGCTACAAAGATAAGGCAGGAGCATGGCAGACAACCTCATCGCTACGCCTTAATGATCTGCCACGCGCACAGGTTGTTCTTGGAAAAGCCTACGAATACATTGTTCTTCAAAACAAAAGCGGAGAGGCTCAAGAAGAGGCTATCGCAGCATAACTAGCTTTTTTATTTTTTTATTTTTAAAAAGTAAAGGAAATATCAAGAAGAGAACGAAAATTTAATATAGATTAAAAACAAAAGGAGTTGATACCATGAAACGTGGTGACCTTATGAGTGAAGAAATACAAAAAGATGAAGAGTCCATACAGCCTGATGATGACATGGTGGAGGTTGTTCCTTCAGGAAATCCAAAAAAACAGGCACTTGAAAGCCTTCCAGGAGTTGGCGCGTCGACTGCTGAAAAGCTCCAAGAAGCAGGGTACTATGACCTGATGAGTTTAGCAGTTGCTTCCCCTGGTGAACTGGTGGAAAGCGTAGGGGTCAGCGAGCCAATTGCAAGAAAGATCATTAACGCAGCAAGAAATAATCTAGATATGGGATTTCAGTCTGGAGATGACCTTCTTAAAAAAAGAGAGCGAGTGATCAAGATCCCTATAGGATCAGATGCCTTCAACACCCTCATGGGTGGGGGATTTGAAACTGGCTCCATCACCGAATGCTTTGGTGAATTTGGATCTGGAAAAACCCAGCTTGGCCATATTCTTTGTATAAACGTTCAGAAGCTGGATCCAACTGCGGTTATCGTGTATATTGATACGGAAAACACGTTTAGGCCAGAGCGCATTAAGCAGCTTGCTGAAGGAGCTGGACTCTCCACAGAACAAGTTCTTAGTAACATCAGAGTTGGACGTGCGTATAACTCAGACCACCAGATGCTTCTTGCGGAGAAAGTTGAGGACCTTATCCAAAAACAAAACCTCAACGTCAAGCTTATTGTGGTAGACTCACTGACAGCCCATTTCAGGGCTGAGTTTATCGGCCGAGGAACCCTTGCTGAGCGGCAGCAGAAGCTGAATAAGCACATGCACACCCTTCTCAAGCTTGCCGACAGTTGTAACCTTTGCGTTTATGTTACTAATCAGGTGATGTCAAAGCCAGACGTGTTCTTTGGCGACCCGACTCAGGCGATTGGTGGCCACATTGTTGGGCACGCATCTACCTTCAGGATTTACCTTCGAAAAGGAAAGAAGGGCTCCAGAGTAGCAAAGCTGATCGACAGCCCCCACCTTCAAGAAGGAGAATGTAACTTCTTTGTAGAAACTGGTGGTCTGAGAGACGTTAAATAAGGACAGTAAGGATAGAAAGCCACAAACCATTTTTTCCTTTTTTTATTTTCTTTTGCTTACTAAAGTGATAGAGGTCACAGCCTTTTAAGCAGTTGTTCCTTTCTGTAAATACTCCATGAATTGCTGTTGGAATGCTGCAAAACTTTTTACTCCTTCTAATATTTGCTGCTTAACTTCTCTCTTTTCCTGTTTTCCGCTGTACCAACAAAGAGCTACGTTTGCTGCTTGAACAGCATGTACAAAATGGTCAGCCTCTACACTAGTGTGAATCTTAATCCAGTAATATGCTGGAACTTCACACCCTGATATGGTCACCTTGGTGTTTTCTAAATGGTTAACTAGGCAAGGATAGTCTCTACGAAGGGTGTTGTCTAAAGCCCTAAATTCTGAGTCAGCTAACAGTTCAGACCCAACATGAAATCCAATTGATCTAAATAGGCCTTGTTCGTCATCCTGTCTAGAATATATACCATATCCGTTAGTTACTTGTGCATCAAATTTAGCGCGAATATGTCTTAAATCATCTTGGACGTCATCAAATGGATAGTGACTATACTCAGTTGATCCTTTAATTACTGCTTGTGCCATAGTCCTATGGGTTGGGTGGGTTGCCAGTTCACGATCGCCAAACTCGTCTATTGCAGCAGCGAAGATATGAGAAGCGACTTCCATACTCCTGTCGTTCCACCCGCCGTGGTTAGCATTGGCTCTAAATAAATCGTCTTGAGCTCCAACTCGTCCTGCAAGCGAAGCGACTCCTGCACCAAATAATCGATTAAAGTGGACATATTTGATGATAATTGGAACAATAGTCTCTGGGGTAGCGTTGTTAAGTGCTTTCTGGAAGGATTGGTCACCAGAAGATCCAATAAGTACGTGCTCAAGGTCTTGTTTTGTTAAGGTGGTGTCGTCGACCATAGGAACCTCTATTTATTTATCCCTATTGAGTAGATATAAAACATAAAGTATAAATATTTGTGTCGTAAGTAAAATAACTACGTTTATATACTGGTTCCTGTTTAAACTTGTATGGAGCAAGAATTACGGGATTTTGGCTTAAGCGACAATGAAATCAAGATCTATTTAGCGTTACTCCGTCGAGGCCTCATGAGCCCGACAGAAATTTCTAAAGAGACTGGATTCGCCAGACCATACATTTACGATGTAGTACAACGCCTGCAAGAGAAAGGTGTCGCTGCAACAATATTAAGGGATCAGAAGCGTTGTTTTACTGCAGTAACCCCCTCTCAATTAGTGGAATTAAGCAAGCAACGGTTAGAAGCCCTTGAAAAGGTCACAAAGAATCTTGACGCATTAAAATTTACACCAGAGCAAAACATCAATGTCGAACTCCAAACAGGGAAATTCGTCTTCCGAACATTACTCAATGATATACTGCTTCATCTTAAAAAAGGAGATGAATCGCTATGGTATGGGATTGATGATGCTTCGCTTATTGAAGCAGATCCCGTTATAGAAAAGAGGCTGGATCAGTATTTAGCAAAAATTGTACGAAGTGGCATTACAGAAAAGTTAATAGTAAAAAAAGGAACCAAAGTAATACCCCAGGCAAAAACAACAACATACAAATTTCTTCCAGAGGAAACAATAGGGAATCTTGCGTTTGTAACCTACGCCGATAAGCTTGCGATATTCTTATGGGGTAATCCGAATTATCTTATTTTTATAAAGAATAAAGGGGTGGCATCATCCTACCGAAATCAGTTCCATGTTCTTTGGGAAAAGGCAACAAGCCAGTAAATAAACTCTTTTTAGCCACACGTCCAACAACTTTATAAATAACACTCTTTTCCGTCACAGCATACTCGTAAATATCGAGTAGATCGAAAGAAGGAAAGAAAGGTGAAATGAAATATGGGATATGACGACGAAAGACAGGGCTCATTTGGGCCAATCCCGGTTAAAGTAGGGGATGTATTAGAAGTCACCATCGAGGCTGTTGGTGCAAAAGGAGACGGAATTGCCAAGAAAGACGGGTTTGTCCTGTTCGTTCCTGGCGTCAAAGAAGGGGAACGGATTAAGATCCGAGTAACCAAAGTTCTTCGAAAAGTTGGCTTTGCTGAAAAAGTAGGCAGCGAAGAATCATCATCAAGTGATGAAGGGGATACAGGATCCAGTGATGAAGAAGCCACTGAAGGAGAGCCAGAACAGGAAGAAGACTCGGAAGACTTCGGCGACGAGAACTAAGCTCACGCTTCTTAAGATACTTTTTTATATTTCTTTTTTTTCTTATTCAAGATGATCCGGCTTTTTATTGCATTGCCTCTTTCAGAAGAAGTAGAGCAATACCTTCTTACCATCACTAAGAAATTACCAGAGGATGGCTTTGCAAAAGTGAACAGTAGTCACCTTACGATCAGTTTTCTTGGGTGGGTAAACGAAAAAAATGTTCCAGAGATCATCAAACGTTTAGATTCCATCACATTTTCGGCGTTTACCCTTCAACTTCACCATCTTGGCTTTTTTCCTGATGATAAGCACCCAAGGGTGGTTTGGATTGGCGTCTCACCACATGAACAGGTACTATCGCTAAAAAAGAATGTTGAAGAAGCACTTTACGGCTTATTTCCTAAAGACGATCGTTTTCATCCTCATCTGACTCTTGCAAGAATAAAGTTTTTGAAAGAAAAGAAAACGATTGAAAACATGAAAAAGATGGTGATTGAGCACAAAGAGTTTTGTGCTGATAAGCTGATACTGTACCAGTCAATCCTTACACAAACTGGGGCTGAGTATGAAGAATTGTGGTCAAAAAAAGCGAACTAATGTTGACGTCATAGCACATCGCTTACTGATGCCGCTTTTCCAATATCAACAGTTTCCATGGAGGTTCCTAACGGGGAAGCATACGCTAACAAGTACACTGGAAGTTGATTTTCATGGAATCGCTGTATTTTCCGAATAAGTTTTGGCTCAGACCGAGTTTCACGAGCGGTCAGAGTTAATATGTCGCCTCTCAGGTTTAGACTGAACAACGCGCTGTATTCTTTAATGCAAATGTGGCCCCCAGCCCCACCACCATGACTAACACCCCCATAAGTAGGACCATCATAAACTACCCTGCTTTCTATCTCAGCTATCTCAGAAATTAAGGCGCCATTCAAAAAAATGAGCTGTTTATCACCAACAATCCTTTCTAAATCTTGAACGGAATCTGTAGGTATGACCAGTTCTCGCCCGGTTTCTGATGGCCAATACTGTTTGGCAAAGTGTTCCCCAATATAATAGACATTGCCATCTTGCACTGGTTTTAGCAAAAGTGTTTCCCTAGTAGACCGTAAGGCATCAAAAGCAATACCCATTGAAATAAGTCCTGATAAGGCACCACAACTGCCAATAAGCACGGTACCAATTGCTTCAAGAAAACCAAGTTCTCCTTGAAGGGCATTGTAAGCATAATCACTAAGTGCATAAGCTCCCCCTCCAAATACAGCACTAAGCGCTCCTGTTCGAAGGGTATCCTCCATTACCCTTCTTAACATTCTTTGCTGCTTGGTTAAACATAGCAGTTCCAACCCTTCCTGTGCTGAACAATATCCCATCATGTTATTACTCCCGTCGTATTGGCCTATGTTTTCCAGCTCTAGCTGGAATGGAATCAACGTATCCCACGTCAATATCACATTCGTTATTAAAGATTTCTTGAAGCTGCTGTTGGATTGTTGAACGTATACTCTCTCTTTGTTCACTATCTCGAAGATATGGAGAGACAAGATTGACGTGAACTTTGCCTGATTTTATTTGGACAATTTCATACTGAATCCCATGTACGGGAATGCTTAAGTCAAGAAACCATCGGTAAGCTGCATCCATTAATGATCCAGATGGGATCAGCTTTCCAGACGGGGTTACCAAGCAATCGGCAACTCTTCCTTCAATTCCAGAAAGTTGCCGAAAGCTGCTTCCACAGGAACAAGGTTCTTGATGGGTGGGGAATGATGATAGATCCCCTTGTTTGTAGCGTATAAGCGGAGTTGCCATGTTAAGCAGGTTCGTTCCGACAACCTCACCGACGTCACCAGGCTTGCTTGACAACCCAGTTTGATGGTCGATAATTTCAAGATAACAAGAATCTTCTTCAAGATGGTATCTCCTTTTCGGGCATTCTAATGCAATTCGAGTCAGCTCTTCGCTGCTGTATTCGTCGAGAACAAGGACACGAAGCACAGCGGATAATTCTTCACGATCTGTTCTTGTTGACTGCTCTGAATGGACAATAACAAGCTTTCCACCAACACGCTGGATGTCTTGGAGTTGGGGTGCTAATCGCTGAAGATAGCTTGGATAAAGAGAAAGAACAGCAGGCCGGAGTGCTCGTACCGCTGCTGCTGCATCTTCTACCTGGTGCCCTGAGGAGATAAATATGGTTGGATAAAGCCCTCCAATAGAAGTAAACCACCAAGGGCAAGTGTAGATCAGTAATGAGGAATCAGATGAAGATACTGTTCCACCACTCTGTGCTTCTATTTGGCGGCACCCCATCAGGGTATCTGTTATAACTGCCTGCTTGTCAACAGCAACTGTTACAAATTTTCCTGATGAGCCGGAGCTTCTCGTTGTAAATTCTGTAGTGTATCCTTGAGCGATGATGGCGTTTGGCCAGGCAGCAATCAATTCATCTTTCGTTACGAAGGGGAGTAGTTCAAAATCTCGCCACGTTCGAAGATCACCAGGGTGAAGCCCTGCCGCAGCATATTTTTCTCTATAAAGTGGCACCTTGGCAAAAGCGTGTGTAACAAGATGCCGTATTTTCTTGAACTGCCATTCACGGATTGCTATAGGATCCCTAAATCGAAAATATCGAATTGATTGATAGCTACGAAGGTAAGCCTGCAATAACTCCTGAAGATCAGCTGGAGTTTGTTCTCGATATTGAGGCCTGCCGATTTGAGAGTAATCTATCTCTCTATCGCGAGAAGCCTGCTTTGCCATATTGCAGATAAGAGATGATTCACCCATAAGGATCATCCCCTCCAGATTTATCCACCTTGAATATGGCCTTAGAATCTATTTTTCGAAAATCAATGCCTAGACTTAAAAAAGGCTGGCGAAGCATTGCTGAAAAAATAGTGATAACTGCATCAGCCACCAGCGTTTCAACCGCGATACGCTTTCCAAGCGTTGATAATGGCACAAGATTGTACGGAATGTCCTCTGTAACATATCGGTGGGTCAAGTTCGTGGGGGCCATAACCCTTGGTGTTACAGGGTCTGAAATAACCGCATCGAGAAGAGAAACACCCCCAAGGGGGCCGCTTAAATAATCACGGAGTGAAGGAGAGTCAAACCCAAGTTTCTTAACTATTGCTATTCTTTCATTATCCAACGCCTCCATCAACGCAATACCTGAGTTACCTGCCCCATCACGATAAAATGTGAATGCTTCTTGCTGCTCTATTCGTTGGGCATTTGCCAGCATGAGTGGAGGGTGGAGGATCATGTTCCAGTTCAGCAGCCCGCAATGGACAACATTTTGGCAGGGTTGGGCTGATATTCCAAGTAAGGACTCCAACGTGCCAATCGCTGTCATGGTATGTTCAGTAGGATAAGATGCGCACCAAAGTGAAGAAAGGCGATAGTGCACGTCTACTGTTCTTGTTTCTGCTATCCTGGCAACATAGGGAAGCTGGTTGAGCTCAGTCCAGCCTCTTTCTCCAACAGAGTCAAGGTGAGATAAGCCAAAGCCGAGCCCCCCAGGAACAAGAAAAAGAAGAGCATGCCTGTCAGCTAATGCTATTGCTTTCTTTAGATAAAAGGACCTTGCATCTGCAGGGCAAACAATAAAGATATACGCTGCAGAAGAAATAGAAGAAAGATCACGTTGGATTGGAATGGAAAGGTATTGTTTTCCACCAGCGTCCACGCGGTAAAAACCGTTTTGGTTATCTTCTTTAACTCCCCCAGTACCTTCTTGAAACTTCGGGTGAAAGGCAGAATAGACTGTTACAGAATGCCCTCGAACGTGAAGATCCGCAGCTAAAGCCAACCCCCCAGCTCCCCCACCACAAACTGCTATTTGTTCTGCCATGCCAACAGTAAAGTGAAAGAAACATAAAGAGG
>JACOVM010000078.1 GCA_016177345.1 Candidatus Woesearchaeota archaeon
ATCTTAGAAGGATTAGATAAAAGAAGATAAAAAAATGAATTAAAACATTCTTTTCTTTGGCCGCTTCGGCCTATTGTGCCGCTTCTCAAGCCTACGCTGCTCGGAAATGCTTTTCCAATCAGTCTTCCATAAAGGCCGCCAATGGTCAATTTTAACATCGTTTTCTTTCTTGAATTCATCAGCACCCTCTGTTGGGGCAAGCTGCATGATGCTTTTCACTCGCTCGTCAACTTTCGCCTTCGATGGAAACTTTTTCAGTTTTTTTTGTTTTTCTTTCTTTTTTCTGCTCATAAGCCTCACCGTGATTTCCAGAGAAAAACAAGAAAGGATTTATATAATTATTGCTCTCGACACCCTAAATGGGTGATTGGACGACTGTTTCTAGCCTTCAAGGGAAGCTCAACGAAAAGTTCTACACTGTGCTGGAGCAACAAGGCCATCAAGAGCTTAGGCCATGCCAGCAAAAAGCGCTCGACAACGGCCTTCTTGAAGGAAAGAGCCTCCTGGTCTGTACTCCTACCGGGTCAGGAAAAACGCTTGTTGCAGAGCTCGCAGGCATTAACGCCATCCTCACTAGAAGGGGGAAAACGGTGTATATTGTCCCGTTGAAGTCTCTTGCCTCAGAAAAGCACAAGCAGTTAACAGCCCGATATGGCCACCTTCTTCGAATTGCATTGTCCATTGGAGATTTAGATTCCTCAGACCCATACCTAGCTGAGTACGACTTTATCATCACCACCTCAGAAAAGCTAGACTCCCTCATTCGCCATGGAGCCCCCTGGCTCAAGGATGTTGCGGTTGTTGTGATCGACGAAATTCACCTTCTTAATGACCCTGGCCGAGGCCCCACTCTTGAAATTGTTATTACGATCCTGCGCCAGATGCTTAGAAATGTTCAGCTCCTTGGGCTTTCTGCCACGATTGGCAATCCAGAAGAGCTTGCAGGGTGGCTCGATGCAGGCCTTGTTCTTGACAGTTGGCGGCCAGTAGAGTTGAAAAAAGGGATTTATTTTGATGGAGAGCTCGTGTTTGAAGACAAAAAATAACAGCAGGCCACCTTATTCTATAGGTGATTAGATAATCACTTTTAGATAATCACTTATTTTCCCCTATAATTTACCCTTACCTCAGTAGAGTATCACTGTCTCAAGCAATGTCTCCGTCTTATCTGAGACAGTCTCTGAGATTGTCTCAGATTGGAACAAAACAGCACAAGATTTAAATAAAAGTGCAGACTATTCCAGAAAAAGAGAAAAGAAAGAAAAGGCAATAACATATTTATGGGGGTATATCTATGCAGCTCAGTCTCGGAATTGATGAAAAAGCTATCAAAGATGGATTTCGGCGAGCCAAAGAAGACATTCAAACAAATACAGATAAAATTATCGAGCTTCAACAGCAGATTATTTCTCTTCAAAACCAGTTGCATGCTATTCAGGAAAAAGTTGGAAGAGATAACCTTCCAAACTCTAGCGTTACGCCTCATCAGCAGGACATTAAGGCCACCATCAAGAGCGTTCTTGATGAGATGACTGTTCGGCCAAGAAATATCAGCATTAGCAATGGGCTGAACAAGAAAGACATTGTAAAATCAAAGATTCTTGAAACAATAAGTGACCAACAGGAGCCGCTCCCGCGATTAAAAGAGATCATCGTTGATGAACAGGGATTCTGCTCAAAAGCAAGCTTCTACCGCTACATTGAAGAGCTCAAGCAGGACGGAAAGATCATTATGGATTCTAATACTACCGGCACAACCGTGCGAAGAAACAAGATCCAGGTGATTGGGTAGTTCTTGATCATTACTGTTTTTTATTATTTCTTAGTTTCTTGATATTAGCAGCTACTTTTTACAATTAACTATCCCCGCTACCAGCAATGGAAACAATATTGTTGCATCCCCAACGACCTTCACGCTGAGCGCGTTTGGCTTGATTTTCCCCCACGACACAGCCTCATCTGGCTTTGCCCCAGAATCAGAGCCATCAAACTCGCTGGCAGAATTGATATAAACAGCATAATCACACCCTTCCCGAAAGATCTGCGCATTGAGGGTATAATGCTTGGCTATCCCGCCACCAAGAATAATACAGCCCGTCTTTTCCGCATTCATGGTGAGGTTAACAATCTTCTGCATGTCCTGCGTGACATCCAGCAAAAATGAAGGATAACGATTCTTGAAAAAATACAGCAAGTCACCAAGAGAGCCATCGGTGATGCCAGGGCAAAAGACAGGAATCTCGTTCTTTGCCGCCCAATAGAGAAAGGATTCTTCATTATTAACCTCAAGGCCAAGCTCTCGAATAAGAGTATTGGACGTCAACACTGACCCGTTCTTCTGACACTGTTGAAACAAACGGTCAAGGAATGGGTTGATGAATTTTTCAAAGTAGAGGTAGCGGTCGTTGGGGACAAAGATGTTTCCTGTCCTGTTAACGCCCTCGCCAAACAGGATTTCACCTTTTGCAGCAAAGTCGCCAATCACGAACGGCTTGAGGCACTTGATAACATCTTCCTCAACCCCACCTGCAGTCGTGACGATGACATCCACCATCTTGTACTTTACCAGATAGGTGATGATGTCACGAACACCAGAGGTTATCATGTTTGACGTGAATGAAAAAAAGATGGTTGCTTTCTCGCGCCGCATAGCCTTGACAATCTCAATTGCTTTTCCTAACTCTGTTGCTTGAAAGCCAGTTGAGGAATACGCTTTAAGGAACTCGCTGATATCAAACTGCTTTTCAAAGTCATAGCCTTTAATTTTTGGAAAGGAGTCTAGCGTCGTTATGTTCTTCACGCTGTTTTCTTTGTATTGATGATGGGCATGAATGGCTGCTGATGTCATAAGAGTCACCTGGTTATCTAATGGATGCTGGTTGGGATGCTAGTTGTAATGAATAAGGATAACAAAAAATAAAAAAAGATCAAACAAAATGGATGTAATGATGGACGTAATGAAATACCAAGACGTACATTAAAGAAAAAGTTATGATCCTTGCTGGCGGATCGTGTCAAAGGATGCTGAAGGAACGTTCATACACGTATAAAAAAGCCCTTGTTTAAATACCTTTGGGAGAGCCACCTGAACAGGTATAACCTTTATAAACAACCCGCCTTGTTCATTTTTATGGCTATTACTCAACAGCTAACAACGAATCTTTCTCAGCGATTACATCTTTCTCAAGTGATTGAATTCGCCCATCTCCTTGCTGTTCCTGATGAAGTCTTTTCAGCAGTTAGTGACGCTGTTTCAGCAGACCCTGCCCGCACCGAAGCTGTCTTACAGGAAACAGCCGCCCCAACGTATATAGATGATAAGGTAAAAAACCTTTTCACGACGCTTATCCCTGCTTCAGAAAACCCAACGAATAGAAGAGGTATAATCATCACGCCAGTGCTTGGGCCGCTAAAAGGGTATGTCCCCGGCACCGAGGTCGAAATAACGCCAGATGTGCTCTATATCGGAAGGAAACAGGACAAGCCAGAAATTATATTTTCTGGCCACCTACAAACACAAATCAAGATAGAGCAAGTACAAATTGATAGGGGGAAGTACCCAAAAACTGCAAAATTTGCAGAACAGCTAAGGCATTTCGATGATTGGAAACGAAGAACACTGATGGATGCATATGTCCGTATAGGAGAAGCACAGAGAGAGTTTTTCGAGGACTTAAAGAGAACACGATGCAGCATCTTTACATATGAAACTCTTGCAGAAAGGCTTGGCCTGTCACCAAGTACGCTATCCCGCCTTTTCCCCTACCGATTTGTGACGGCAAGGAGTTGCGCAGGCGATGAAAAAATCTTTCCTGCAAAAGACTTTTTTGTGAACGGAACAGATCTTCAGAGGTACATCGCGCAAGAAAAATTAAACCAACTTTTTCAACAGGAGCTCACTGAAGGAACTGCTTATTCTGATAGGCAACTCGCTGAGCAAGCAACCGGTATCGCGGTGAGAACTGTTACAAAGTATCGCCTGCTATCAAATATTCCATCTTCATCGGAAAGAACCATGTTGTACCGATCAAATCAAAGAACAGGGCCATATGTGATGGAGTGAAAAACGTCATGAGTGAAAGACGTTATTCTTCAGTGCCCAATACCACTTATAGCTTGGTACGTCTTCTTGAGCATGATAGCATCTTTTTCCATGATAGGGCTTTCGCACACCACGACACCTTTAATTTTAAATTCCTTCCATACCTTGCAGAGGTCTTTATAGTTCATGTCTGACTCGGAAAGCTGCAGGTGGTTTCTTTCCCCTTTCTCACTGTATTCAATGCCAGCGACATGAATATGCATGTTATCTAATGCTTTTCTTCCAAGATGCTTTTCGACCAGTTCAAGCTGCTGCCGAAATTCTTCAGTTGTATTGAACTTGCCATTGCTTCGTGCGTGAAGATGGGCAAAGTCAATGCACGGCAGCGCCTTGTCAGAATCCATGTCAGCGCACAGCTTACACAGCTCCAGAAGGTCGCCAAATTGGGTTGGCTTGCCTGTTGTTTCAGGCCTTACCCAGACATCAACGCCAACATCTTCAATTTCCCTCAATACGGATTGGTAATTCTTTTTGACAATGCTGTACACGCTTTCTGATGGCCTGCCAAGATAAAATGCAGGATGGAAACACACGCTCCAGCCACCGCATTCCCACAAACGTGTTGCTGCGGCAATGATACGCTTCTTACTCGCCTCAATTTTTTCTAGCTCCTTAGCTGCAAGATTCACAAAGTATTGGCCATGGCACGTGAGCGTAACACTCTCTTTTTCCGCAATCGACTTTACTTGTGGAGCCATTTCTTTTGAAACATTAATGCTCTGCACAAATTCCAGCTCCATGGCATCGAGACCAAGCCGCTTCACTTCAGAAATGCCATTCAATGTGTTACGTGGCTCAGTGCAGAGAGGAATGCCAGCAGTGGCGAAGAGGAGGGATGGAAATTGTTTCATGGGAAGCACAGTTTATTATATGGTCGATGCCACAAATTCCTTCTTTGAGCGGTAAAAGAAATACCCAAGCACAGCAATAGTTATGACAGGGCTAACAAAAGCAGGGATGTGAACTCCAAAAGCGTCAGCAAGCATGACGATGGATAAACAGAAGATGGAATACATTGCTCCATTCTTGAGGTACTTGTATTTTTTCACACGCTCGATATTTCCAATGGTTATTTGCCGAACCACAATGGCACCAATCCCATTCCCAATTAAAATGAGTGGAATGGAAAGGGTGAAGGCAAACGCACCGAGTACACCATCAATTGAAAAAGTGGAATCAATAACTTCAAGATAAAGAATCTTGCTGATATCAGACATTGCATGCTTTTGGTGAATCATCTCGTGCTCTGCTTTCTCTGCATTTTGCTTAAATCCGTGGGTGATGAAGAATGCTGTCGAGCCAACAACTGCGCCAAATGCCATCAATGGATTTCGCTTCATGGAAAACCATACCAAAAGAGTGAGGATTATAGAAACAACAGCATAAAACCAGACTGCCTGGCGATGGAAGAATTTTTCAGCATGAAGGCCATAAATTTTCGGCTCCATAAACAGCCAGTGAAAAAACAGAAAGAGAAGGAACACACCGCCACCCATGAACAGGATTGGCGCTGATGATTCAATCGCTTCAACAACAAGATGATCAGAACTAAAAGTTGCTGTCAATGCCCCGAAGAACCCAAGAGCAGGTACTGTCACCCAAATTACCAGCCAGGGAAGAAGCCCACGAACAACAAAGACCGCAAATAAAATACCCCACAACAAAAACCATTTTCTCCCACGTTTAGACATGGTTCTCAGAACTTCCGCATTGATCACCGCGTTATCGATGCCGCTTACAATTTCGAACAGAGAAAGGCCAAGAATAGTAAGGGCTGCTGCAGCAAGGTCAAAAGCCATGCTATCAAGCAAGAAATGGCCCGTATTTAAATGTTGTGAGTTAGATTCTGGCTAAAAACAAAGAACGTTTTCAGCAGAGCCTTTTAACCACAAACTTTATATACTAAAATAATATCATTCTAACATACATGTTTAGGTAGTATGGGGGTTGAAGGCATGTTCAAGAATAAACCAATATTTAACGTCTTTTTTCGAGAGAAGCCAGCCATGATGCTGGTAAACTTGAAGAATTCAAAAAATGAGGTGTATGCCTCTTCTCTTGCAAAACAGATTGATTGCACGTATTCTCACGTGGTTAAAATTCTGCAGCAGATGGAAGATGCTGAATTGATTCACTTTGACAAGCAAGGCAGGCTGAAGCTCTTGACGCTCACCAAAAAAGGAATGGACATTGCAGACCATATCGACAAGATTCGCCAATTGCTTTGAATGTGAACGCACAAAACACATATACAAAATGCGAAATACAAAAAATATGCTATCATGGCCTTCCGCATTCTCTTCAAACAAGCGATCACTTCTTTAGAGATTGTGGTCTGGCTTCTCTTTTTTTCACTGCTCGCACTAGCGTATGTTCTTAGCAGCCCACTGATGGAGAACACTCTTCTTGGTATCGGCGTCAGTATCGGCTTGTTTTCTTTGTACAAGATGTCAAAGCTCGCAGCAAACTATCAGCAGAACGCCCAAGAAATCAAGGCATGGACGTATCGATTCTGCGTGTTTAAGGTACTACCTGTTGGCGTTGCATTTATTGTTGCAGCTGGTTGAGATTACCATACCGCAATTATTATAAGCTCTTGCTTCTTCCTCTAAGGAGATGGAAGTACCTGCAAAGATGGAACTTGAAGTATTGTTGGAACGAGGCCTTCACGAGCGTGGCATCGCATTTGGTGAGCGAGAGTATGATGAAGACTGGGCCATCCTGCCTGAAGAACGCATAGAATATCCTTGCATTATTTTTACGAGATGCAGCGCTGATCGATATGGTGTTGCCATAACATACACCGTTACTCCTGTTGCGGCTCTTTCTTCAGTAGATGATGATCCAAAATTGCTCATCAGCCAAGGAAAAGTGCAGGATGAACTGATTGAGGTAGAATACAGTGCAGGAATTGACGATGAAACGAAAGAGGCAATCTATATAACTATAGCATCTCTTCTTGTCAATCACGACACAAACTCACCATTGGTCTCTGCAGAAATATTCCCCACTTATCTTCAACAAGCCATAGCACTTGGCCTGCCCGATCCTGTGGTCAGGGCAATAGCAAGAATGCAAGATGTTTCTGTAGATTCTTCAGCAGCGCAGATTGCTTCCCTCGCCCTATCCTGCCTTGATTATAAGCTATCGTAAAACAAGTACTTATTATGGAATGAATTACGGAGAATGAATTCTCTTACGTTGGGAAGATAGTGCTTGCTCAATCATGCTCTCCAATCTACGTTGGCCTTGTTGATTCCGAAGTAATCTGGCAAGATTATCCACGCGAAGGTTTCCTCTCCGCACTTCATTGCCATTTTCTGGAAGGAGATAGACCTGAGGATATGAATCACGTTTAAACTTGCCGAGTTTAGCACCATAAATAACGGGAGGGTCTCGATCGTCAAACCATCCGAGGATGGGGTATCGTGCAACATACTCCTTGCTTCCTACTTCATCTTTTGCTAGGTTCGCATGAGCAAACTCAGCTAAGTTAGAAAACATCACCTCAGCATCTCTCGTTGTTAAGTACCACTCAGCTTGAATTTCAACGCCAACAACAGATAATCCTTCTTCTTGGTACTTGTCCCGCAGGGCATTCAGGAATGGCTTTTCTTCCAAACAGGGAAAACAGGCAGCAAACCCGAATGCAACAAGCGCTACCGAAGAGCCCTGCAACGCCAAATAATCAACAAGACCCATCTCCGGACCTAACAACCCATCACCCCGATATTCCTTAATCTTACCGCCCAAGAAGCCCTGCTGTTCTGGCCCACGCTGTACTGGCAGCGAGGGATTGACAATGCCTTGGGACTGGCCTGACTGGCCTTGAGGCAAAGCTGATTCATAGGCTAACGTCGTCAATAATCCTGCCGTCCCTGTTAAAAATGAACGCCTTGATACCATTTTTTAAGAAAAGAAAGCGAAATATATAACCTTTTGCCAGAAAAGAAGCCCTAGTTGAGAATCTCCATAAGTCTTTTAAAAAACCCTTTCCTCTGTCCTCCCATGATCAATAAATCAGGAACAGGATTAGTTGCTTTTGAAGACGCGAGCGTCTTTATTCAGCAGAGAGCAGTGAGGAATTGGTACGATGAGCTCATGAGGCAGATGGTGCCGGTTTCTTTTGATTTTGTCCAAACGCCTGCGCCAAGTGAAGCAGCATTCTTCAGAAATCAAGGCATTGAGGCAACAACATCATTTGAAAGGAATAGAAAGCGAGTAGAAACATCACTTATCAAACTTGTTCGATTTGTCTGGAGCCATTATAACTTACCAAGGAGAAGAGTTGTTGAGTATGGCTCCGGCGCAACAGGATACTTTGACGCAGTTTTGAGGCCAAGGGAGGTTCAGGAATGGCTTCAAGTCGAAACAAATCCGCTTGCAATTGCTGAAAATAGAAGGAGAAATCCTGCTGCTCAGGTTGTTGAAGGAACCTATTATGATATCCCTTATCGTGATGAAGAACTGATCGTCGGCCTTTCATCGTTCGATACCGCAAGCAACCTCTCTGCAGCAATACACCAAGTTGCAGGGGCATTACGGCCAGGAGGCTATTTTCTCCATGTTCAAGATGTTCGGCCTGGAGTTCATTTTCAAAGAGAATACCTCAAAAAAGCAGGAATTCCACTGCCAACAAAAATGTTTGAGGCAGGCAAAGGAAATCCGATTGGGTACATCATCAATGGACAACCATCCAGCTCAACTGATATTTTTCAAGATGCCATGGGAGCTGCCATTCACGAACATCATGATTTGGAGTTGCTAACAAATAGGTACCACACCCTTGTCGAATTTCAACCAGGGGATGTTCGCCAGGAAGTTTATTTTTTGAATTTATATTTGGAGCTTGGCCTCCCGCCAAATGCACCACAACGACTCCGAGAAACAACAATGATTGTTACGCTTGCACAAAAAGTTGATAGATAAAGTAAAGGGATAACATGGGATAATATCAAGCTCCTTAAACTTACCCAATCGCCCTTCTCACGTCAATAACATCTACGGAATTCACGCCAGGATGCCCAGAAATTTCTTGTTCTAAACTATCGGTAGAGCCTTTCTCTTCGCTCATCAAGAACAGAATCTTGAGCGCTTTAAGCCCAAATGCGATAGGCTCAATATCTACTTTGCCAACCTGGCCCCCAAATTCATGAATGGAATGGGTTGCTTTTTTCTCAAGAGCAGAAAGATCGGTATCCGGGCTTTCCGGCATAATCTTCATGGTAACAATAACCTGAGCCATAATATCACAAAGAGCGCATATGTTTTTATTAGTTCTGAGTGCTAGTTCCTAGTTTGGCCCCTCAAATCCGCATCCAGGGCAGGAATATTTTGCGACAATCCTGCGGCAGGAGCCGCAGCGGACAATAGTATGCTTTCCACACTGTGGGCAGGAAAACGTCGTTGTTCCGACTTTGGCGCTAACGCGTTTCTTACAAGAACTGCACTGAAGTTGATCAACCATACCATGGCTGTGGTTTAGCGGTCGTATATAAATGTTGCTGAAAAGTAAAGGTGGGAAGCTCTTTCAAAATATGCCATGCTTAAGCCTAGTGCCTACCAAAAATAGGAGAAAATCACGCCACGACCTTCGGTCGGGCGTGAACGGGTAGAAGTGGCGCAGCCATACAGCTATTTCTCTCCGAGTCCTTTTTTCGTGCTCCACATCCTTGAGGAGCACGAAAAAAGGAGGCGATGATCATATCGAAAACGGCTGCGCCTATTCTGTCGTTCATGGCTCTGCCATGATTGTCGTTATAACTAACGTTCAAGACAAAGAATATTATTTATGTGCAGCAGTCAGCCAAAAGATTATTGTACCATCAACGGCAAAGCAACATGAGCAACATTATGGAAAGTATGCTTTAGTACAGCCGTTTCCCATTCTGCACCGGCTTGTCTACTGTCGTCAACACCACCCCTTTATCACTATCAAATCCGGTCGTAAGAACTTCTGACACAAAAGGCCCAATTTGTTTTGGAGGAAAGTTCACGACGCAAACAACTTGCTTGCCAATAAGCTCTTCCTTGGAGTAGATACTCTTGATTTGAGCGCTTGATTTTTTTATGCCAAGCTCTTTACCGAGGTCAATAATAAGCTTGTATGCCGGCTTTCGGGCTTGTGGAAAGTCCTCTACCTGAATAATAGTGCCAATGCGAAGGTCGACTTTTTGGAAGTCGTCATAAGAAATCAAGAACTGACTCTTGTTTATCATAAGGTAGAAAAGCAAAGCACTTGTTTATTATAGTTTCTGTTTTGACGAGGCAGATCCAGTAGTGACCATCGCAAAATTTATAAATCCAACACCCCATGAATATCCCAGGGATTATTAAGGGGGTTTAGACATGGGTGGACAGCCAATAGTGCAGACTTTTCAAGAAATGGATAAAAAGATAGGGCTCCCTCCAATCTCCATTCCCCCAGCCCCGGAACATCCTTCTAAAAAAGAAAAACAAGAAGAACTCATTCCTCCCACCCCTAAAGTAAGCACTGTTCTTCATAAGCCGTATTCCTTAAAGCCAGTCTCTCCATCTCCTGACAAAAAGAAGCTGCTTACAAGAGCACAAAAAGCTATTCTTGCCTGGGATGCTGCATTAACAAGGAAAAAAGCAGAGGTTGAGCAGCATGAAACAACTATGGAACGGCAAGAACAGCTCCTCAAGGAGCGCGAAGCCTTGCTGGAGCAGCGAGAAAACGAATTCAAAAAGCGAATCAAGAAAAATGTGTCTACGTTTCAAAAAGCAGAACAAGTCCATGACGATACACTTCTTCTTCAAAGTGAGATGAGCAAGAAGCAAGATGAATTTCAACATCTAGAAAAAGAGCGGGATCTTCTTGCAAAACAACTTCAGATCGAACATCAAGAACTGAACAAAAGGAAAGACTTAATCCAAGACCTCAGCCATCGCATGGTGCTCGAAAAGCAGCGAATGCT
Organism: Candidatus Woesearchaeota archaeon; assembly: GCA_016177345.1. Taxonomy (GTDB): domain Archaea; phylum Nanobdellota; class Nanobdellia; order Woesearchaeales; family UBA12501; genus JACPCA01. Next base: position 11,041 of record JACOVM010000078.1, read on the forward strand.
GGCAGAGCTTCAAGGCCTGGAGCTCAAAAAAAGAACGATCGAAAAGCAGGAAAGCCGCCTAAAACATCGGGAAGACCTTGTCGAGAAGAGGAAACACTATCTTCAAGGGCGAGAACAATACCTTCAAACAAAAGGGCTGGATGATGCCGCCGAGTATAAGAAAAAAGTTGCGAAAGACCTCCATGAAGCAATGCTCCACCAAGACACCATTACTAAAGAGATCAGTGAGCTTCAGCTTCAAAAAATGGAGCTTGCCAAGCAGTTAAAAATCCTCTCTGAAGGAATCAAAGGGGCAGAACAGCAGCTTCAGATCCAGCAAAAACAATTCCAGGAAAAGCAGGGCGAGTTCAGAAAAGAAATTTCCTCATTCAACGACATACGAAAACAGTTTGGATCAGACCGAAAAAGCCTTCTTGAATTTGACCTCGAGCTGAAAAGGCGGGAAAACACGTTCCGGGAGCTTGTTGAAAAAACAAAAGGCATGCTCCAAGAAAAAGAGCATCTCCTCGAGCAGCAAGAAGAGCAGCTGGCAAAAAAAGAAAAAAACCTTGTTTCAAGAGAACGGCAATTGCTCGGAGACCCACAGGAAGTTCGCCTTAAGATCGAAAAAGAAAATAAAATTCTGGAGGATAATGCTGCAAAGCGAAAACAGGCTCTTCAAAAAGAGCTTCTTCAGCTGGAGACAACTCTGCTCCAGAAGCAGCAAGAACTAAACGAGCTGGAATCTCGGCAACAACAAATGCGTACAGCACCGTCACGTATGCAAGATTGGCTTCCACCCCCACTCCCAAAGGCTGAAGTAGGAGATGCAGGCCTAAAAAGCCAAAAGGCACTTACGCAGCAGGATATTCTTCATGAAGACATCTCCAGCCTTGAGGCGCAGAAGCATAATCTTCAGCAGGAGCTCCTCATGCTCCAGCAAGACATCAAAAAATATAGTGGTGACACTGTTGAAGCGCTAAAGTACAAAGAGAAGATTCTCCAAGAGCTTGAGGAAGAGCACCACCAAAAGCGAACCATGCTGGAATCCAACATGGACAATCAGCTGCTCGTTAAAGAGGCAATTCTGCGTGATCTCGAGAAAGAACATGAAGAAACTATGAAGAAAATGAAGAAAGAGATCATGATTGAACAACAAGGGGCATTGAGAAAAACACAGGAAGAGCATGCCTTATTCCTCAAAGCCCAAAAAGAGCGAGAACAGGAGCTAAGGCTTGCAGAGCAAGAGCTGAAAAAGAAGGAAGCAGAAATTCTTGAAACCATTAATGTTTTAGAAAAAGACGAAGCGCTCCTGCGGTCCCGTGAAGACGAAATCCTCCAAAAAGTTCAAGAGATTGATGCGGACAGGAAGATGTTGGATGATAAAGAGCAGGAGCTTCTGGATGTGATCAAAAAGCTTGATGCAAAAGAAGAAAAAATCCAAAGAGAAATGCAAACAATCCAGGATCACGAGCTGAAAAAAGAAGAAGTACGCCAGGTAAAAGAAGAGCTTGGAAAGAAAAAAACGCTTCTTCATGAGTACGCAAGCCAAATCGCCGTCATGACCGAAAAGAAGGCAAAACTGCTTGATCTTCAGCATGTTAAAGAAGAAACTGAAGAATTGGAAAAAACACGTGCAAAACTCCGGCGCGAAATGGAGCAAGAGCGGCAGGAACTTGAAATAGAAATCAACAAATTATCTTCCAATGCCAAAGAGCTTGCCATGTGCAAAGAAATGGAACAGCAAATTCTCCAGCGTGAAGCAACATTGAACAAAAAAGAGGAAGCGCTGCAAAATTTGTATGAAGCGCTCCAGCAGCAAGCCTCAATCATGCCAACGCCAGCATCAACAGCTGGAAAGCAGCTCGCGAGTGAGATCGTTCAGGCAGAGGATAGTGAAGAGATTGACATCTACTCCAAGATTGCCGATGCGCGCCGGGCACTTGCAGAAACGAATCTTCAGGCAGCTCATGCCATCTATCGTGAAATTCAACAAGCATACCGCGGCTTTCGTGGTGATGCTGATGAAAAAAGAAAGATTTACTGCGACGTGATGGAATTAAAGACAGATATTGAGCTAGAGAAGCTTGAAGAGGCTGGCGAGGCTTATTCTTGAACGTTAATTCTTAATTATTATGCTGCGCGGGCGTTTGCTTTTTACAGGCCATGCACTAGCTAAAACATATTGTTCTTTAAATCACTTCTGTAAACATTTAAATACCTCATTCTCTTGAAAAGGCACATGTTCCGCAATCGCACCCATGCTGGCCAGCTGCTTGCCAAAAAGCTATTCCTTCTCAAGGAGCCCGGCAACACGCTTATCCTTGGCATTCCCCGCGGCGGGGTAAAGGTTGCTTATGAAGTTGCGAAAGAGTTTGGGATGAAGATGGATGTTCTTGTTGTCCGAAAGCTTGGCTATCCAAACAATGAGGAGCTGGCTATTGGCGCTGTTGGAGCTGGCGAGGCTTATCTTAACGATCAACTTATTAGGGAGACTGGGCTTTCAAGAACTTTTCTTGACACAAAGATCAGAATGAAACAAGAAGAAGTTCGGAGAAGGTATGAGCTGTTTCGAGGAAAGCGGACAATGTATTCAGTGACGGGCAAGACGGTTATAATGATTGATGATGGAGCGGCAACAGGGTCAACATTGATCCTTGCTTTGCGCCTTCTTCGGAAGCAAGGCCCAAAGCGGCTTATTGTTGCCATTCCTGTTGCGCCAGCAGAGACGGTGAAAAAACTGGAGCGCGAAGCAGATCTTGTTATATGCCTTGAACAGCCAACGCTCTTTTCTGCCATCGGCCAGTTTTATGATGACTTTACCCAGGTTGAAGATTATATGGTGAAAGAATGCCTAAAATAAGTGATGCAAGATGAGAGCACCATATCCAGCAATGAACTATCTCCTCAGCGAGTCAGCACATCATTTTTCTCTCCCAAGCATGAAGGTAGAGAAAAAAACGTTTGCTGACGGTGAAGTGTACATCCGGATTCTTGATGATGTCAAAAATAAGGATGTTACAATCATTAGTAATATTCTTGCAAGTAATATTCTTGAGCTGCTTCTTCTTGTTGATGCCGTCCGCAGGGCAGAAGGAACAGTTGTCCGAATTATTATTCCTTATCTTGGCTATGCACGGCAGGACAAGGTATTCCTTCCGGGAGAAGCAGTATCTGGTGCAGTGATATGTAGTCTGCTTCGCCAGCTCAATATTCCAGTAATTGCATATGATGTGCACAGCAGCGAACTTTTTCAATATCTTCCATTTGATCACAAGAGTGTGCTTCCCTGCCTTGCAAAGCAGCTTCCAAAAAAAAAATATGTTGTCATTTCGCCAGACAAAGGGGGAGTGGAACGGGCGCGGATGGTTGCAACGCTCCTCAATGCACCAATGCAAGTGATGGAGAAACAAAGAAAAGGCTATTCTGTATCCATCACATTTACGGGCAATGTTCGTGGAGCCACCGTGCTTCTGATAGATGATATGATTAGTGGAGGAGCAACGCTGATTGAAGCAGCTAAAGCAGCATTGTCGCACGGCGCAAAAGAGGTTATAGCAATTGCGGCCCATGGCTTATTCTTAGGCGATGCAAGAAAAAAACTGGAAGAGAGCGGGATCTCCAAGATTATTGTAGCCAACACCCTGCCAGTGAAGGCTGGTGGGAAGATTGGGGTGGTGGATGTGTCGAAAGAATTGTCCTAAAAGGACTATCTTTTTTGAGCGTATCTAAGGCCTGCAAAGCCTTTTCTTTGGATAAAGCTTTCGATTCAATGACCCATAACCCTTATAAATTCCTCTCCATTCCACACCGATTATGGCAGATCCCTGCATTGCTTATATTGACGTTTTTCCTTCTAGTGGTATACTGGAGCTTGGGTTGACTACAGTTGTTACTTCTCACCCCGATGCCATCGTCCTTGGTGTGTATGATTCTGGAAAGGTTCCTGATACTCTTGAGCACCCAATCCGATCAGCTTGGGAGCAACGAATACCTGTATTTGGGCTTCGGCAAACCCTTTGTGTAGAGCCCTCTTATTGTTTGCTCTCCAGTGACCCCGAAACAGATAGAGCCCTTCAGCGGTCCATCGTTCGTGGAGCACCTCAGGAAGCTAGTATTGATTTGAATGCAGGAAGTGAAGCCCTGGATGCAATGTACGAGATGCAGCCAGAGATGCTAAGAGCAGGGCTTGTTCCTCTGCAAGGATATGATCCAAAACTCGTAGCGCTTGCTGACCAATTTGCACACCTTGCCAAACAATCTCCAGTTCACACCAGAGCTATGGTTCACCTTGGAAGTGTGCTGTCTTCAGTTATGACGGGACTGCAAGAGATTTGTTCAGCGCATGAAGATTATGCGAGCAGAGTAGCTGCTGCTCGCCAGCGTTTTTCTAGCCCAGGATTTAATAAGCGGATTGATAGTGTATTAGATCAGTCTGTTAGTTTTAGGCGGTAGATAAACCTTCAGACGATAACACGCACAAGATTAAACAAATACTAACCAGCCACAGCTTTATAAACAACCCCCTGGTTACCCGTCAATGAGCCCCACCATTTCCAGACGAGAATTCTTGCAACTGCTTGCGGTTGGCATTCCAGGCCTTGCCTCTGGCTGTGCTGTAGGCCAACACCAAAGGACAGCTGCATGGAATCCTGAGCAGGGCTTCCGTGTTGATTCTCCAGAGGATAAAAGCAGCAATAACAATGATACTAGCGATCCTTTTTTGGTGAAAGAGGAAGACCCTGTCCTATTTCGGGATCATTACCTCATTCCCTACCGCTTTGAGGAGTATGATCCGCCTGTCAAGAATAATGATCTCACTCTTGAGGACAAACTATTTGAGGCCTTTTTTCGACAGCCCTATAAGGCTGAGGAGCTTCGCTACCAGGTTGACTGTCCACATGACAAGCCAGCCTTTCTTTCCCACCGGGGAACAAGAGTGGAAGACCCTTCATCATTCCAAACTGCTGTTCTGGCAGCTGCCCAAGAGCTTGGCTATTCTGAAGAGTCTATTCACGACTTATCCATCAAAGAGTCCTTGCTTCTCAGCGGTAGAATTGTTGCAGGAAAGCTGGAATATCATCAAGAGATGATCCCTAAGAACAATGGAGAGAACACATCAGCAGAGCAGGAAATACTGGATATTTTTCGTGGAAAGCACATCACTCCAGATGAAGCAAAGAGAATTGATGCCATGCCAGATGACAAGGTGTTTGCTGAAGGGCTGGGCATCTGCCGTAATTATGCAAAAGTCAATGTTGCCATTTTTAACGTCTTGAAATCAATGAATCCTAATCTTCGCAACACGGTGATGCGAACGGTCATCAGTGACGGATATAGCCATCTTGTTCAGCTCCCCCATGCATGGAACATGGTGTCAACAATTGTTGATAATGGCCTGGACATCGATATTGCAGTAACTTACGTTGACCCGACATGGCTGGACACAAAAATCAGGAATGCCATCGCCAATGGAGAAGCGGACTATGCCTCTTCTCAGGAAAAGATGTACAACGCGTACGATGCTTCTCATTATGGCCACCGTGCAACAGGAGAGTTAACTGATTTTCACAGTAGAGGCCAAACAGAACAAGACAAGGAGCATGATGAGCTTGCGCTAGTGTATCATTTGATGTCAACAGCCCGGCTTTATGAGGCGCTTGCTGACACCGAGCGGACAAAGGATAGAGATTCTCCATTCTTTGCTTCAGAATCATTAGTCTCTCATTATCGGAGAAGGGCATTTGCATTGCGCAACGATGCATGCAGGTCATTGCTGAGCGCGCATGTATCATTTGATAACCCCTTCCCTGGCATCGACGTTGATATCCCTCTAGAGAACGCGGCTGCTATGTATGGAATGATCTCTGAAATTGTTTTTCAAGGGTATTTCGGTGACTTCCAAACAGCTTTTGTGAGAGCAGCAGAAAACCTGACAGGGATGCCAGCGAAAGACATACTATCAGCAAAACGCATTGTAGTTTACCAGGATGGCCTTCAAGAATTGAAAAGAACATACGAAATGGCAATGAGGTATATTCCTGCTGCAATAAAGCAAACTGTTAATATTGATGCAGGTGACGTTCTTGAGAGCCGCCCTTCTGCAGTTTGCACACCACTTCCCATTTATGGGTACAAGCGCGAAAGAAGCCCCTATCGCACTCCTGCAACACTTGATGATGTATTTAAGGCGATAGAAGCAAAAGCTGTTGTCGAGTGATAAGGAGCCTAAAGCTAGTGATAGACTTTACAAACGCATACTGCTGCAAACATTTTTATATCCAACTTGGTAAAAAGAGCATATGTACAAATTCAGCTTTAAAATCAAGCACAAGCATTGTTATGAAACTGCCTTGAGCAGTGCGTTTCCAAAACACCACATTACTGTTGTTGATATCCAATCAAGAAACAAAAAGGAAAAGCAATATTTCTATTATATCACCGGAGACCAGCAACAGTTTGGTGCTATCATGGCTTATCTCAAGGCATCAAAAGGCTATCGGTTGGTAAAAGAGGTGGAACGAACAAGTGACACTCTTCTTCTGCTCGTTGTATTGCACCAGCAAGGATACGTCCAGAACAGCATCCAGAGGCATCATGGCTTTTTTCTAGAGCCACATACGGTGTATGGGGGGTTTGAGTACTGGCATGTTGGGCTTGTTGACCATGCTGCCATTGCGCCGCTTCGCAAAGAACTTTCGAAAGCAGGAGATGTTACCGTGCTGTTCATTGGAAAAGTAGAATTTGCGCATCAACTGCTCTCCAAGCAGCAAAAAAGAGCCTTTCTCTACGCATTCGAGCAGGGGTATTACGAGCTTCCGAGAAAAACGACGATTGCAAAGATAGCAAAGGCCTTGCGACTGAACCATTCAACAGTTGGAGAGCATCTTCTCAAGGCAGAAAATAAGGTTATCGCATCAGTTGCACGGCGGCTATAGGCTAGTCTTCAACCTACCAATTAACAATACCAGACATATCTGGCTAAAGATAATTATGCAGCTGCGTTTTTTCTTTTTTTGAGACTATGGCAATTGACGATGCTATCAAGCCGTTTGACGTTGAGAAAGAAACAAGAGAGAATACTGCACAGCTTATCACAGAAGAGCGGCTGCGCTGCACCCAAGGCCTCCTGCCATGGGTACTGACTATTCTTGAGAAGCTTGGTGCTCCAATTCCAAGCCACATCGAAGTCCAACTGGCCTTCATGCGATACGGGCAAAGAGAGTATGACGGGGCAGTGTCCATTCCGACAAGCATCTCTGATGGCCTGCTGCCGCCACATTTCCCGACATTGTTTCATCTTCGGCAGATGCTGCCGAACAGGTATTTTGACAGGCCAGTTCCAATGTTTAACATGTCCTACAATTGCGATCTTCCTTTCTCCCTTGCAAGATCCGGAGATGACATTTATGTAAGGTGCCATATGGCAAGGGAAGAGCGTCAGGAAAGGTTAAAGAATGCACAAAAATAAATTTATATAGCAATGTTCTTTATTCTTTAGAAGCATGACATTTTTGAAGTACCTTATCCTTATTGCATGCGGATTCGTGATAGTAGCTATCTCAGCATGCACGTCATCGACTTCACAATTACCACCATCACCATTATTAAACCAATCGGAGGAACCAACCATGACACTTCAGCTAACAAGCAGCGCATTTTCCAACAACGGAAAGATCCCATCAACATACACCTGTGATGGAAGCGATACGAGCCCTCCATTGTCCATCAGCGGCGCTCCTTCACCAGCAAAAAGCCTTGTTCTTCTCATGGATGATCCCGACATTCCTGCATTTGTGAAGCAAAAATTTAGCATCACGGTGTGGGATCATTGGATCGTGTTCAACATCCCGCCAACAACGGCAGCGATTTCCGAAGGAAAAAATCCGCCGGGCGTGCTTGGAAAAAATACTGGCGGCAAGAATGCTTATGGCGGCCCATGCCCGCCGGATCGTGAACATCGCTACTTCTTCAAGCTGTACGCATTAGATACCATGCTCGATCTTCCCGCTGGAGCAGCAAAAACAGAAGTCGAGCAGGCGATGAAGGGGCATATACTTGCAGAAGCGAGGCTAGTGGGGCTGTATGAGAGGAAGTGAAGCCATGATCAATTCATTCGGTGCCTATTTCTTGGAATTCTGAAAGGGGAGTGAAAGATTTAAGACCATGTAAACTCCACATTACATGGTAAAATAGAAAAATTTATATATTTGAAAGAATAACCATGTGATATGGAAAGCGCCACCGCAACAATAACATCGAAGAATATGGTGGTTATACCAAAAAAGGCAAGGGAAAAACTCCACTTAGTTGAGGGACAGAAGATGAAAGTCTTTATTGGCGAGAACGAAATAATCTTTTCCCCTATTCTTTCCCTAGAAGACCTGGAGGGGGTTCTTCATGGAGGAAAAACAGCGAAGGAGCTTGTCACGGAATCAAGAAAAAGTGTGAGCAGGTTTGACTGACATGGCCGTTTTTGAAACGTACGCCCTTATGAAGTTTTTAAAAAAAGAGATAGGGCATGAAAAAATCAGAAATGAATTAGAACAGGGCGGATTTATTTCAGAAGCAACAATATATGAATTGTTCTATGTTATAACAAGAGATTTTATTGGCAAAAGCCATAACATTCAGGATGCTGCAAGAAAAGCAGAGGAGATTATTGACTCCGTACTAGTCCATCTTAAAAGCCAAAACCTCACCCAACCAATCATGCGCAAAGCAATTTTGCTGAAAATTCAGTATAACAAGTTAGATTTATCTCATTTTGACTGCTTAGCGCTTGCTACTGCAGATTACCTTCAGCAGCCACTATTATCTGGAGAAAAGGGATTATCACAGGTTAAAGATGTTAAAGTAATCGGATAAACCTTCCTCTCCCATTCTAGCGTCACTCTTAAATAATACTCTCTTTTTCTCTGACGAGCATGGTAAAAAAGATCAAGAAAAAAATTTCACGAGGGAACTTGGCCAATGGCAGGCTAATCAGCTTTCAAGAGCTTGCTGCAAAGACAGCACAAGGGAAAGATCACATCCCCTACTCGGATCGAGCTATGAATACTCCTCGTGGCGAAGCCAACTTTGGTGTCAGGCAAAACCTGTTCCGCAGGGTTTATCATAGTCTTCGCAATGATACCGCGGCAGACAGGCATGATCTCTTATCAAGGATGAAATCTGCTGCCATTGGGCTAATGGAATGTGATCGCTATTATCGAAGCATTGCTGATATCAACAATCCTTCCATCGAGCAAAACATAGGTGTCTTGCGAGAATATGCCAAAAAGAGAAAGCTATGGAATGAACGTGAGATCGAATATGCCCTGCATTCCAGCGCTGACCTGAACACTCTTGAAACGCAGGCAAAGCGATTGGCAGCATTAAAAACAGGCGAAGAGCTCCTTCACCCATGGACGGACATCCATCGGCAGCATGAGGAAATGAGGAGGGATTACCGCCAGCGGGTCATGGCGATGCCGAAAGATGCTGCTCATAACCCGCTTATTGTTGGAGTGATGACCTATGGATTGTATTTTGCAGCGATCTTCTATCGGGCTGCTGAAAGTACAGGGCAACACCCTGAGCTTGCCATCGTAAAAATGTCAAGGCAGGATAAGGGCGTTCATGCCTTCCCTGAAGAAGAAGAGGCAATTAGAAACGCACTCTGCTCTGGACGAGATGTTGTTGTCGTTGACGATGTTGCCCATGACTTCAAGAGCTTTCTTGCCATTTATGATCATTTTAGCAAGCCACCAAGCATGAGATTTTCTGCAGCACTATACGACACACCACTCCCACGTGAGCTTAACATCATCGAAAGAAGCTTGTTCAGCTACCTTGTCAGAAATCAGGAAAAGATACGATTTGCGGACCCGCTTGCTCGGCGAAGCCTTGCGAATATTTTGCAGTATGATACAGGAATTGATCGTGAAGAACGGAATATTAAGTTTCTTCCGCCAATCATTGGCGATATTTTTTAAGGCAGATACCAACGTACATATTTGTTTTGTTTGATCTCACCATACCTATTTTTTCTTTTTTCTCACTCCTCTAGTGGTAGAATTGCCATTCTCCATTAAAAACCAGGTAGATTAAGAAAGTTATGGAACCAAATCGGCTCTGTCCCGAGAGTCTTAAAAGCCAAAAAAAGAGGTTGTGGCAAGCTAGCCTACCATAGACCTCGGTGCGGATGG